>JBEVKF010000028.1:0-20777 GCA_040509755.1 Thermoleophilaceae bacterium
TGCTTCCAGGCGGGCCCCGCAGGCGTCGAAGATCGCGTTCGCGATCGCGGGGATCGGCGCGTTCGCGGTCATCTCCCCGATTCCCTTGGCCCCGAACGGGCCGTTGTCGGCGGGCCGTTCGATGATCACACTCTCCATGCGCGCGTTGTCCGCCGGACCGGGCATGAGGTACTCGCTGAAGTCCTCGGGCCCGTGCTCGCGCGCCGGGTAGTACGGCTCGGTCGCCTCGAACAGCGCGTGCGAGATGCCCATCCAGGCGCCGCCCTCGATCTGCTGCGCGGCCATGGCCGGGTTCAGCGCGCGGCCGACCTCATACACGTTGTACATCGCGAGGACCTCGACGATCCCGGTCTCATCGTCAACCTCGACCTCGGCGACCGTGCAGGCGTGAGCCTGGCAGGAGTCGGGATCCATCTCGCCCGTTTCCGGCACCGGGTCGTTCTTCTCCTTGAGGAAGATGCCGCGGCCCGCGATCGTCCTGCCGTGCTGGAAGTGCGCGGCCAGCGCCAGGTCCACGATGTGGATCTTCTTCTCCTCGGACCCCTTGAGCTTGATGAAGCCGGTGCCGTCGGTCTCCAGGTCGCCCGGGTCGACCTCGAGCTCGTCCGCCGCCACCTCCAGCATGATCTCGCGCGCCTCGCGCGCGGCCATGATGACCGCGTTGCCGACACGGTGGGTGCCGCGGCTGGCAAAGGTGCCCATGCAGTGCGGCCCGGTGTCCGTGTCGGCCGTGTCGACCAGGATGTTCTCGAAGGGCAGGCCGAGCGTCTCGGCGGCGCACTGCGCCGCGATCGTCTTGATTCCCTGCCCGAGGTCCACCGACGAGAGCGTGACGACGAAGGTGCCGGTGGTGGTCGAGTGGATCAGCGCCTGTGACGGGTCGCCGCCCAGGTTCATGCCGGTCGGGTAGTTGACCGAGGCGTAGCCGCGGCCGCGTAGCTTCGCCATCTCAGGCCTCCCGGGGGTCGGTGGAGGACAGGCTGCGGTACTCGTCGGGCAGGTCGTGGCCGACCAGCTCTGCGCCGCGCTGGATCACCTCGATGAGGGCCGTGCCCTCGGCCAGCTTGCGGTGCGCCTTCATGTCGCCATCGCGGTACGCGTTTTTCAGCCGGAGCTGGAGCGGGTCCATGCCGAGCGCGCGCGCGATGCGGTCCATCTGGGACTCGAGCGCGAAGTCCGCGATCGTCACGCCGAAGCCGCGCATCGCACTCGATGGCGTGCGGTTCGTGTAGACGCAGTGCCCGTCGACCCAGACGTTGGGAATCATGTACGGACCGGGCATATGCGCGGCGGCCTTGGTCGTGCCGTAGGGGCTGTGGCGCGAGTACGCGCCGGCGTCGACGTAGAGCGTGACCTTGCGAGCGACGATCGTGCCGTCCGCCATGACGCCGTCCTTGATGAAGATGCGCTCGGCCGCGCGCGGAGAGGAGACCTGCATCTCCTCGGCGCGGCCGTACACGTACTTGACGGGCTTGCCGGTCGCCAGTGCGGCGATGCAGGCGATCGGCTCCACGATCACGTCGACCTTGCCGCCGAATCCGCCGCCCACGGTGCCGCCGATGACCCTCAGCTTGTTGAACGGCGTCTCGAGGATGAGTGCCGTGTTGTCGAGCGTGAAGAAGCACGCCTGCGTGTCGGAGTGGATACGCAGCCGGTCGTCGGGCTGCGGCACGACGATGCAGCCGGTTGGCTCGGTCGGCGCGTGCTCGATCGGCGACGACTGGTAGGTCCATTCGAAGACGTGGTCAGCCTGCGCGAAGCCGGCGTCGACGTCGCCGAAGCGAATTCGCCGGCAGTGATGGCCCTCGTAGACGAAGTAGTTGGTGCCGTGGGGCTTGATCGCCGTCGTGCCGTCGGCAAGCGCCTCCTCGACGTCGAAGACTGCCGGAAGATCCTCATAGTCGACCCTCACGGCCGCGGCGCCCTTCAGCGCCGCATGCTCACTTGTCGCGACGACTGCGACGATCGCCTCGCCGCGGTAGAGCACGCGGTCCTCCGGGAGCACCGGCTCGTCATTCGGCTCCACCCCGATCAGCCGGAGGATCGTGTACCAGTTGGCCGGCACGTCCTCGTGCGTGAGCACCCGCAGCACGCCCGGTATCTCGAGCGCGGCCGAGAAGTCCACCGACTTGAGCAGAGCGTGGTGGCGCTCGGAGCGGTGCATCTTGAGGTGGAGCATTCCCGCCGGGTTGACGTCCTCGAAGAACTGCGTTCGCCCGGTCACGTGCCCGAGCGCGTCCGAGCGCTGCACGGGCTTGCCGATCACGTCGAGGTCGTCGCCGGCATGGTCTGCCTCGAAGTACGACCGGTCGATGCGCTCGGTCTGCACTGTCATCGTCACGCCTCCTGGGCCACTGCGACCGCCCCACGGCGCCGCGCGGCGGCATCGAGGATCGCGTTGATGATCGACTCGTAGCCGGTGCACCGGCATACGTTCCCCGAGATCGCGCGGACGACGTCTTCGCGGCTCGGGTCGGGCTGCTCGGCGAGCAAGGCGCGGGCGGCCATGATCATCCCCGAGGTGCAGAAGCCGCACTGCGTCGCGAAGCCCTCCAGGAAGGCCGCCTGCAGCTCGTCCAGCTCGCCGTCGGCACCGCCCATGCCCTCGAGCGTATGCACCTCGGCGCCGTCGATCGTCTCGACCGGCACGAGGCACGACATCACCGGGTCGCCGTCCAGCAGGCAGGTGCAGGTGCCGCAGGTGCCCTGCGAGCAGCCGCGCTTGGCGGCGGTCAGGCCGAGCGACTCGCGCAGCGCGGTCAGGAGCGTCGTGCCCGGAGGAGCGAGGAACTCCCTGGGCTCGTCGTTGACGACGAGCTCGATCACCCGCGATTTCACCGGCTCTCCTCCTTCGCTTCCGCCGCGTCGCCCAGCAGGGCGCGGCGGATGTGGACGGGCAGGACGCGGCGGCGATACCAGGCGCTCGCGTAGGCGTCGTCGAACGGGCTGGCGTCCTCCAGCGCCGCGTTCGCCGCGGCGTCGACGTGCGCGAGGTCAAACGGGGACCCCACCAGCGCCGCCTCGGCGGCAGCAGCGCGCACCGGCCGGGCGCCCGCGCCGCCGAGCGCGATCCGAAGCGAGGCAACCGTCCCGCCCTCGACCTCGACGACGGCGGCGACGGTGACGATCGACGCGGAGTTCTGGCGCCGGCGCATCGCCTTCGTGTAGAACCAAGCGCCCGGGTCGGGCAGGTCGAAGGCGACGGCGGTGACCACCTCGCCCCGGGCCAAGCCGCCGCTAAGCACGTCACCGACTGGCCGACTCGAGCTCTGATTCGGCCCGGTCACGTCGACGTCCGCGTCCAGGGCCAGCAGCGCCACCGCGAAGTCGCCGTATGGCTGCTCGACGAAGAGGTTGCCGCCGACCGTGGCGAGATTGCGAATCGTGGGCGAGGCGATCGACTCCACCACCGGCCCGAGCACCGCAAGGCGGTCGTCGCGGCCGATCTGCGCCAGCGTCGTCGCGGCGCCGATCGAGGCGCGGCCATCGTCCACCTCGATCCCCGCCAGACCGGCGCGGCGCAGGCTCACCAGCCGGGTCACACGCGTCGCGCGCGTCGTGACACGCGGCATGACCTCCGTGCCGCCGGCGATCACCGCATCGTCCTCTCGGAGCGCGGCCACTAGCTCGGCCACTGATTCAGGTGTCTCGACGGTGAGTGCCACTTGCGGTTCTCCTCCTATCCGGCGGCGACCGGGTTACGCAACGTACCGATGCCGTCGATCTCGCACTCCACGACGTCGCCGGGGGCGAGCGACCGTTTGGGGTCCCTGAACTCGCCACAGCCCCAGGGCGTGCCCGTGAGCAGGACGTCTCCGGGGTCGAGCGTGAAGCTGTGAGAGCAGTGGCTGATCAGCTCGGCGACGCCGAACACCATCAGATCGGTGCCGGCGTCCTGGACCACCTCGCCGTTCACGCGGCAGACGAGATGCAGGGCCTGCGGATCCGAGATCTCGTCGGCCGTGACGACCACCGGGCCGAGCGGGCAGAACGTGTCGAGGCTCTTGGCGCGCACCCACTGGCCGTCCGCGAACTGGAGATCGCGCGCGGAGACGTCGTTGGCGACCGTGTATCCGAAGACGTGGGAGAGCGCATCCTCGCGCGCGACCCTGCTCGCTCGCCGGCCAATCACCACCGCGAGCTCGACCTCCCAGTCGACCCGCTGGGTGAGCTCGAGCGGCAGGCGGATCTCGTCCTCCGGCCCCACGACGCTCGAGGGGAACTTCGCGAAGACCAGCGGCTGCTCCGGCGGCTCGAGGCCGGACTCGCGGATGTGGTCGAGGTAGTTCAGGCCGATGGCGACGACCTTGCCCGGCGCGACGGGTGCGAGCCGAACGGCGTCGCTCACCGGATCGGCGGAAGGCGCCGGGGTCTGACCCCCGAGCAGGGCCGACAGGTCGTGGGCCAGGGCGTAGAGGGCGCCGTCGCGCTCTACCGCCGCCACCGGCGTGCCGCCATTCACTCGAATTCGCGCAAGCCTCACCCCTGCCCATGTCCTTTCTCATGCCGCTCGGTCCGACTGGCGAAGTGGTCAAACCACTTCTACGAGCGGGGCGGGAGGCTAGCCGAGCCAAGGAGCCATCACAAGGGTATGTTCACGAGCAAGGCCGTTGCAGAGAAGGAGTCGTAGCCGTCGGGAAGATCGTTACGTTGGGCGAGGTGGTGGCGGACGTCTACCGGGAGCGTTCGACGTCCAGCGTGGAGTTGCCGTTCACCGCCCGGCCCGGCGGGGCGCCGGCGAACGTGGCGGTCGCCGCCGCGCGACTCGGGGTGGAGTCGGCATTCGTCGGAAGGGTGGGCGACGATCTCTTCGGGGACTTCCTCCTGGAGGCCCTGAGGGCGTCGGGCGTGGATACCTCCGCGATCCTGCGCGAGTCCCCACCGACTCGCACCACGCTGGCGTTCGTCGAGGTGTCCGATGACGGCGAGCGGGAGTTCACCTTCTATCGCTCGTTCCCGGCCGCCGACGAACTCCTCGCGCCCGCCGACATCAGGTCCGAGACCCTCTCCGGGGCGTCGTTTGCGAACTTCGGCAGCATCCCGCTGATCAAGGAGCCGGCGCGATCGGCCACGCGCAGGTTCGCCCAGCTCGCGAACGAGATTGACGTCGCCGTAGCGTTCGACGTCAATCTCCGCGCGGACCTCTGGGCGAGCCTCGACGCGTTCCGCGAGGCCGTCGACCCGATGCTCGATCTCTCGGCGGTCATCAAGCTCAACGAGGACGAGCTCTCGCCGGTGCTCGCGACCGATGACCCCGGAGAGGCGGCCGACCGGCTGCTTGGCCGCGGCGCCTCGCTGGTGCTGGTGAGTCTGGGGGCACAAGGGGCCTTCTATGCCGCTCAGGCGTTCCGGGGAGAGGCACCGTCGTTCCCGCTCGAGCGGGTCGTGGATGCCACGGGCGCGGGGGACGCATTCCTTGCGGGCACCCTCGCCCACCTCTCGGAGAGCCCGGGATGGCCGGACGACGAGGCGTCCGTGCGCGAGGCTGTGCGCCGGGGCAACGCGGCCGGCGCAATGGCCTGCGCGAAGTTCGGCGCGATGCAGGGGCTGCCCACGCGTGACGAGCTCGAGCGGTTCATGGGCGTTCAGAGCTGAGCGCGCGCTCCGCGAAGCGACACGGCTACCTGCTCGAGGTGATCCATCGCCTCCTGCATGCCGGTCTCCATCCCGGAGTTGATGATCATGTCGCGGAGCTCCCGGCTCGTGGTCTGCACGAGCACGGTGAGGGTCGTGCGCCCGTCTGCCTCGGTGAACGTGACGATGTTCAGCGGCTCGTCCGCCTCGGGCAGCGGTTCCGTATCGGGCATCTCGTAGACCTCGGTCGTGACGAGCCGCTCGTTGGGGACGATCTCGCGATACTCGCCGTGGAAGGCGACTTCGAAGCCGCCGCTCGCCACCATCACGTAGCGCCACGCGCCGCCGACGCGCAGGTCGATCTCGGCGATCTTGACGTCGCCGCGGTCGCCGCTCCACCAGCGCTTGACCAGCTCGGGCGTGGTGTAGGCCTTGTAGACCAAGTCCTTGGGCGCGTCGAAATCCCGCGTGATGAGGATCTGCTCATCCGTGGGGAGCGTCACCGTCGCGGTTCCGTTGCTCGTCATTGCTCAGGCTCCCTTGGTGTAGGTGAGGTCGAAGTCGTGCTCCCAGGTCTTGCCGTCGTAGCAGATCTCCCAGGCGCCGGCGATCGTGTTGCCGTCCTCACTGAGAGTGCCGGTGAAACGCTGGGAGAAATCGAGCGGCGAGAAGTCCGGCTGATCTCGCCATAGCTTCCAGACCCCGTCCTCGAGGCTCATCTTGTAAACCCGGGCGACGCCGCGCGTGTCGAAGTAGTGCTGGAGGTAGTTGCCCTCGCGCTCGGGATCGGGGCCGATGACCGCGATCCCGTCGGGGGCCTCCGGGACTGGAACCTCCCAGCGCTCGATCAGGAACCGCCCGCCCGGCATCCATTCGAAGCTGACCGTGGCAGCGACGTCGGCGGGCGGCATGCCCTCGAAGGAGGCCGCCATCCTCCAGTGGCCGACCAGGGGCTCCAGGACCTGCAGGGAGCCGCCGCGGTTATTCGTCGTTGCTTCCATGGTCTCTCTCCTCCTTGTGCTTGAGGTCTTCCAAGACGACGTCCAGCCGGTCGAACCGCTCCGACCACGACCGTTCGTAGTTCTTCACCCAGTCATGGATCGGCTTGAGCGCGTGGCCGTTCAGCCGGTACAGGCGCCGGCGTCCCTCGTCTCGCACGTCGACGGCTCCCACCTCTCGGAGCACCCGGAGGTGCTTGGAAACCTGTGGCTGGGCCAGCCCGAGCTGGCGCACCAGGTCGTTCACCGGCCGCTCGCCGCCGGCCAGGGCGTCCAGGATCTCGCGCCGCCGGGGCTCGGCCACCGCGTTGAACGCATCTGCCGTGGTCGCCGCTCGTGCCATGGGCGGCATCGTATATGCCTATATCGGCATATGTCAAGCGACCGTTGTCGACTTAGCGGGCTAGAGGACCGCTAGGTCGACAATGGACTGCGGCGCGCCAAGCTCCGGCGGTCCGGCGAGCGGGCTAGCGCCCGGCCGGCAGAGCCATCTGGCGTAGCGCGCTGGCACGCACGCCCGTCACGAGCCGGCCCGGGCCTTCGCCCACTCGGCCTTGTGGACGCGCTTCGCCGCCTGGTAGTCCTCGAGCGCCTGCGGCGAGTCGACATCGCCGAGCGTCGGATGCCACGGCACGAGCTCGCGGGCCGCTTCCACGCCGAAGCGCTTGAAGAGGACTGCTCCGAGCGACTTGACCTTCATCTCGCCGAAGCCCGGGAGGGCGGTGAGGGTTGCGCGGAGCTCGTCCGAATCCGTCGCATCGGTCCACACACGCGCGGCATCGCCGTCGTAGCGGTCGCGCACGTGGACGGCCAGCTCGTGAACTCGCTTGGCCATCGACCGGGGGTAGCGGTGGATCACCGGCTTGGCGAAGAACACCGGCTCGAGATCGGCCGCCGCCAGAGTCGCGGCGTCGATCGCGCCGAGGCGCTCCTTCAGCGCGAGCGGCCCCAGGAACGCCTTCATCACCGTCACCCGCTGGTCGAGCTCGAACCCCACGAGCAGGGCCATCGGATCCGAGGCGATCAGGGCGTTGGCCTCGTCGGACTCAGTGAAATACAGACGGTCGGGCACGCGCCCGATCGTACCGGCGAGTGCTCGACTCAGGCCGGGAAGACGGTTGCCCAGTCGTCCCGAGCCACGCATAGTCGCGCTCATACGCCGCCTTCCAGGGCTGGCGCTCGCGCAGCTCGGGATCGGCGTCCGCCATCCGAACAACCGCCGCAGGATAAAGTCGGCCTGGATCGGCAGCGGCTTCTCGCACCACAGCGTGCCGTCGTTGTCGAACACCGCCACACGCTCCTCGACCGCCACTTCCGACACCGCTCGCTCGACAAACGCGACGATTGGAAGCTTCGCGGCGCCGTCATTCCAGCCGGCCAGGACCTCGGTCATGGCGCCCAAGCTAGGGCGAGGAACGCTACTGCGCCTCGTCCGAAACGGATGAAGCCGCGCGCGCCCGCGCCGAGTCGGCCCGGAGGATGACCACGCTCACGGCGGCGACCCAGGCAGGAAACACGAGTATGAGCAGCTCGAGATAAGAGAAGTTCAGGAGCAGCACGAGCGCCGCGAGATATCCGGACACGACGAGCCAGCGGGGAAAGATGCCAAGGCGGTTGCCGATCGTCGACACCACGATCATGAACACCGCGGCCATTCGCACGGCATAGACGAAGAGGAACGCAAATGAGAGCGAGTGGACCAGCCCCACCGTGTCCGGGCTCGGAAACGGCTCGTCTTGGATCTTCACCGTCGCGACCAGGGCGCCGGCCGCGCCCGCGGCGACGAACAGCATCGCCACGAACAGCAGGCCGCTGCCGAGGAACACGGTCGCGAAGAAGCGGTCCTCGCGGTCGCCGATCAAGCTCCGGATGACCGCGATGAACCAGAGGAAGGCGATGCCCGCGAAGGGAACGAGATAGAGCCCGACCAGGGCGAGCCGGCCGGCATCCCGGTGCAGGTAGAAGTCCTCGATCTCCGAGGCCGAGCTGCCACCCTCCGGGTGGCTGCGCGTGAGCACGATCGCGAGGACGAACAGCGCCGCGAACACGAGCCCCGCAACGCCGGCGGCACGGGGGGTTTCCAGCCGCCGGCCGGCCGCCTCCAGCGCGTTGTCGGTCTCGCTGGCTATTGGATCTCCGTGGCCACGCGGAGTCGCTTCTCGGGCGAGAGGAGGTGGTCGTGGTTGCGGTTGAACGTCAGCCCCTCCCCGGCGAGCCGCTCGAACGTAGGTCTCTGACACGGCCCGCCGAACGCGCTCGACGACCCGAACCCCGCGTCGTCCAGCAACACCACAAGCACATTCGGCGCTCCCTTCGGCGGGCGCACCGGCTCGATCGGCGGATACGACGTATCGGGATCCTTCGAGTCGTAGGTCCTCAGCCCGACTTGCTGGCGCTCGGGGATCGGCAGAACGGTGCGCGGACGATCGGACGAAGACATCGGTGACTCCTCGGTTTGCAGGTACGGAGCTTGGACGGGCAGAGCCGCAACGCTGACCGTAGGCCAGGTCCAGCCAGGGTCGCCTCCCCCAGATGAGATGAATCGTGGCGTTGCCTGGATTTCATGCCATCCGGGTGATGCCTCAATCTCCAAGTCGCGGTTTGATCGCGTTCGGTCGCCGACAGCGACCGAACCAAACTAAGAGAGGTACGAGATGCGAGGTACTGGCCGAGTCGTGTTCGCAGCGGTCCTGCTGTTGATCGCGGGCACGCTCAACATCATCTATGGCATCGGCGCGTTGGACAGCGCGAACATCTACGCGAACGACACGAGGTACATCTTCACCAACCTCAACACGATGGGCTGGGTGCTGATCATCCTCGGGGTGATTCAGCTCACCGGGGGCTTCTCGCTGATGGCCGGGAGCACCTACGGCCGTGTGATCGGGCTCGTCGGCGCCAGCCTCGGTGCGATCGGCGCGTTGCTGTCGGTCGGCGGCGCCTACCCGTGGTGGTCGCTCGGAATCTTTGCCTTGTGCGTCTACGTCATCCACGGGATATTGGTGTTCGGCGAGGACGAGAAGGCGGAAAGGCCGCAGCGAACCTGAGCTGACCGACCGGAGTCAGGGCCGGGTCGGGCTATCGATCGGTGAGGAGCGTGGCCGCGAGCTGCGCGGCCAGCCAGCGCTCGTATCGCTCGGGTGTCCATCCCCGCTGGCGCACGAGCGCCAGGTAGGTGCGCTCGCTGGCAAGCGTCCAGATCATGTCGGTTGCCTCACGGGCGGCTAGACCCGGCCTGAGCTGGTTGCGCCGATGCAGGTTTCGAGCGAGCCTGCGTTGGGTCTCGTAGCGCCGCTGGTCGTGCTCGGCGAGCAGCTCTGTCGCCTCGGGATCGGCCCCGGCGGCGGCCTCGAGTTGCGAGAACACCGCGGCCTCGCGGTCGCAGATGAGGCGGTGTAGGTGCGCGAACAGCGCCAGCTTGTCGTGTGGATCTGCTTGGCCTTCCATCTCCTTCCAATCCGCGCGGGAGGCGAGCGTGGCTGCCTCGTCATCTCCGCGGACGGTGAGGTCGACCACGGCCCGGAGGATGTTGGCCTTGCTCTTGAGGCTTGCGTAGACAGTGGGCACCGCCACTCCGGCCCGCTCCGCGATGGCGCTGATCGAGGTCGCGGAGTAGCCATCACGCACGAACAGCAGGGCGGCCGCCTCCACGATCCGGCGTCGTGTCTCCCGTGCCTGTCGGCCGCGGTGGGACATCTCGTACGGCCGGCTTCTCTCGGCGGACATTCGGTATAGTCGACTATACCCAATATAGGAGGCTCCATGGCAGTCGAGACCGAGATGGCTACGTATTCACTGGAGACCGAGGGTGGCGAGCGCCTGCGGTTCGGCGACGTCGAGATCCTGATCAAGGCATCGGGGGCTACGACCGGCGGGGCGTTCGCGCTCTTCGAAGAGAACGACTCCGTGGACACCCCGCTCCACGTCCACGAACGCGAGGACGAGCTCTTCTACGTGCTCGCAGGCGATCACGTGTTCGTGGTCGGCGAGGAGGAGTTTTGCGTCGGACCAGGCGGGCTCGTGTTCGCCCCCCGCGGCGTCCCGCACTCTCAGCGCCGCGTTATCCCCCGCACCGGGCGCGTGCTCGTCCTGACCGCTCCTGCCGGACTCGAGCGCTTCTTTCGCGAGCTGGCCGATGCCGACCGCGAGGGCAGGCTTGGCCCTGACGCCTACGCGAGGGCTTCGGAGCGGTACGGCATCACCTGGCTCGATTGAGACGAGCCGCCGCGGCGGGCGGTCACTTCGGAGGGAGCGACCGCGCGAACGCGACGCCGCGCCTGACCCACGGTTCGAGGCCTCGCTTGGTGCGCACGCCCTCCGCGTCCACTCGCAGCCATCCCTCCACCGCGCGGCCGCGCATCTCGAACGGTCGCGCGTGCGGCTTCGCGATCAGCGCGTCCCCGTCCTCCGGCCTCACCCTCACTATGAGCCCGCCCCGCCCGCTGGCCCCGACGGCCAGGTGGCCGCCGATGAGAAAGGCCAGCCCGCCGAACATCTTCTTCTCGGTCACCGCCTCCTCGCCGGCGAGCAGTTCGCGGATGCGGTTTGCCAGATCCTCGTCGTATGCCATGCGGGCATACTTACCCCGGATGCCACCGGGCAGCGTGGAGCTCGTGCGCGAGATCATTGAGGCCCTGAACCGTGGCGACGTCGAAGCGATGCTCGCGCGCATGGACGCTGACTTCGAGTGGAGGCCACTCAGGGACAGCCCTGTATCGCGCACCTATCGCGGCCACGAGCAGGTGCGGCGCTACGTAGAGGACTGGCTCAGCACCTTCGAAGACCTGCGGATGGAGCTCGAGGGGCCGATCGCGGTCGGCGATTACGTGGTGGTCGTGGTGCGAAGCCAAGGACGCGGCCGGGCGAGCCGCATCGAGCTCTACGGCCGCTTCTGTCAGGTGTGGATGATGCGCCGTGGGAGGGCGGCCCGGATGACGGAGTACGCCACTCGCGACGAGGGTCTGGAAGCGCTGCGCTAAAGGCGGGCGACGACGCCTCACACCTCCAGGCGCGACTCCTCGAGGTCGAGCTCCCGCTCGATGCGATGCATCACGTCGTTGCTGATCTCGCCGCCGTTGCGCAGCTGGACCACAGCCCGCCGCTGCACCGTGTAGAGCTCGTGCATCAGGCGCTGATAGGCGAGCGAGCGGTCCTCGATGCCGTCGTCCTCGAGCTTGCCGGCCCGCACCTTCACTCGCCGTTGGCGGAACTGATACATGCTGCGGACGCGATCGATCGTGTCGTCGAGGGCCCAGTCTTCGATGGCGAGCTCGTCGAGGCGTTCGAGGGCGGCGCGGGAGGCGGCGAATCGCGCGTGCATCTCCTCGGCCTCCTCCTCGGCGCCATCCTCCTGCACCCCCAGCCGCCGGATCAGGTAGGGCAAGGTCAGCCCTTGACCGACCACCGTCACGAGGATCAGTACAAATGTTATGAACAGGATCAGGTCGCGGTCGGGAAGCGGGGCGCCGGCGTGGGTCTTGAGTGGCAGCGCGAGCGCCGCGGCCAGCGAGACCGCTCCGCGCATCCCGGCCCAGGCAGACACGATTCGCGGGCGCGCGCCCACCCGCCGAGCCCGCTGCTCGGGCCGGCGATCCAGCGCGCGGAGCAGGTAGGGCATCGTGAACGTAAACGCGAAGCGGGCACCGATCACGGTGGCGCACACGAGCGCTGCGTATCCGGCCAGTTGGCCGGTCGTATACGCGTCGACGCCCTCGAGGATTACCGGCAGCTGCAGCCCGATCAGGATGAACAGCGTGGCGTTGAGCAGGAAGACGAGGATCTCCCAGACCGCGGTGCTCTGCAGGCGCGTCTGCGGCGTGATCAGCTCGGGCGCCCGCCAGCCGAGGTACACGCCGGCGGTCACCGCCGCCAGCACCCCCGAGAGCCCGAGCTGATCCGCCGGAATGAACGCCGCGTAGGCGGTCAGCAGCGAGATCGTGATCTCGGTCGGCGCGTCGTCGAGCCGCCGCCGAATCTCTGCAACCACAAAGCCGACCACCAGCCCGATCGCGATCCCGCCGACGGCCGCACCCACGAACTCGAGCCCCGCGTCGAGCGCCGAGAAGCTGCCGCCGACCGCGGCGGCCACGGCCACTCGGTAGGCCACGAGCGCGGTCGCGTCGTTCACGAGGCTCTCGCCCTCGAGGAGGTTCACGAGCCGGCGCGGGGCCCCGAGCCGGCGCATGATCGCCGACGCGGCCACCGGATCGGTCGGCGAGACGATCGCGCCCAGCGCGAAGGCCAGCGGCCACGACAGCCCGATCGCCTCGTGCGCGACCACGGCGACGGCCACAAGCGTCAGCAGCACCAGCCCGACCGACGCCATCGCGATCGCGCGCAGGTCGGCGCGCAGCGCGCGCAGGTCTGAGAAGAAGGCGGCCGCATACAACAACGGCGGCAGGAAGATCAGTAGCACCAGCTCGGGCTCGAGCTCCATCTCCGGGATGCCCGGAACCAGCCCGAGCACCAGCCCACCAAGCACCAGCGGTATCGGATACGGCACCGACAGCCACCGCGCGATCGTGTTCAGCCCCGCGACCGCTACGAATAGCGCGACCAGGACAATCTCGAACTCCTCCACGTCTGGCGACTCCGGCCCCGGCTAGCTCGACGGCACCAGGGTCCACGCCCACGTCTGGTCCGGTGACCCGCCGCCGGTGTTGCCCGCACCGCTGCCGGCCATGCCCCAGTCGGCTGCGACCGGGCCGCCCGGCAACGGCGCGTTTACAAGCGCGGGGATCCCCGCGGCGATCGCCCACCCGAAAGCGTCGCCTTCATCCTCGGGGTCGGCGCAGCTCGACTGAGTGCCGGTCACCGTCTCGAACATCGGCATCGGCAGCACATACCCGTATGTTCGCGGCTCGCCGCCGAAGACGTTGAGTACGGCCGCGCCCATCAGGTCCGGCTGGGCTGCGAGGTCGACCGTCTTGCTGCCCGTCACGTTGCACTCGCCCACCCTCCCGCTGTACTGGTAGAGCACCGAGCCGGATGCCACCTGGTAGAACGTCGCCGAAGCTCCCGGAGACCCGGGCGGCGGAGCGCCGGCCGTGATCTGGACCACCTTCACGGTGCCGCTCCAGCTCGCGGTGAGCGAGTTGCCGTTTCCGAGCTGCGCAGGCCCGTAGCTCGCGGTTCCCGAGATGTCCCCCGCGAAGGCGGGCGGCACGTCACAGATGTGCTCGGCGAGCTGCGCGCTGAGGCGCCGCTCGATCTTGAAGAAGTCGCGCCCGCTCTGCGTGAAGCTCTTGGACCTGCCGGTCTTCAAGTTGGTGTAGGTGGCGGTCACCTTGAAAACGCCATTCGTGAGCCGGAGGGTGCCCGTCACCTTCGCATTGTCCTTGATGATCTTTCCGGCTTGAGGCCGGCTCCCCGGGTCGAACAGGGGGCCCTTCGAGAGCTTGAGCTCGTCCAGCACGGCGTCGATGCGGGTCCGCTCCACGAGGATCGCGTTGCATGGGGCCTTGGCAGCGATCGCATCCAGGAGGTCGGTAATCAGCATGTCGGCGATGCCCTTCCCCAGGTACGCGTCCGCCGGCTTCGCCGACTTGAAGGGGTGGACCGCGATCGCCGGATAGTTCACCGCCACGTCGCCAAAGCCGTCCGCAACGGACGTGTGCGCGCGCCGCCTCCTCTTGGGCTTGGTCTTCTTGACCCGAAGCTTGACCGAGCGCGTCTTGCCCGCCTTGAGCCGCACCCGCCCGACCACGTTCTCAATCACCTTCGGCCCCCCGAACGGCACCACCGCGGCCAGCAACCCGTAGGCGCCGGACGACGCCCGCAGCTTGAACGCGCCCCGGCGATCCACATAGCGCGCCGCGACCACCGCGCTCGTGTTGACGTTCATCGCGCGCACGGAGGCCACGCCGGCGCCTGCAGCCGGCAACTCGACGCCGGTCAGCTTGCCCTTCAGCGTCGCAGGAGCAGCCCGCACGACCGCGGGCGCGAGCAGCGTGCAGGCCAGTGCAACCAGCGCCGTCGCGGCGAATCTACCCATTCAGTGTCTCCTGGTCCGAGGCCGATCCCGAGGGAGGGCTAGACACAGCGCTTGACAAGGCGAGCGCCTTGTCGGCGACCTCGCGCCAGCCGTTGTCGATCACGCACACCGGCCGAGTGTATGAGCCGGAACTACGTCGCCCGCCGGAGACGTCACCTAGTAGGCATTACCGCACGAAGAATCGTGCCGATACCGGCCGGGCTTTCGACCTCGAGCGATCCGCCCAGCGCTGCAACACGGTCGACCAGCCCGCGCAATCCGGAGCCGCTTGCAAGATCGGCTCCACCGTCGCCGTCGTCGCGGATTTCGACCTCGAGCCGCTCCTTGCCGCTGCGGACGGTCACAGTGGCGTTGTCGGCCTGGGCGTGCCGGGCGACGTTGGTGAGTGCTTCCGAGACTACGAAATAGGCAGCCGCCTCGACCGCCGCGGGCGCGCGCCCCGTCATTTCCGCATCGATGGTCACCGGGACCGACGAGCGTGTGGCCAGCGCGTCGAGAGCGGCCGTGAGACCGCGGTCGGCGAGCACCGGCGGGTAGATGCCGCGCGCAAGCTCGCGCAGCTCCTGGGTTGCCTCGGTGAGGCTGCCCGCCGCGGCCTCGAGCAACTGTGCCGCGGCGGCCGGGTCCCGATCGAGCGTCGACCGCGCAAGCTGGAGGTCGAGCGCCAGCGCGACAAGACGCTGCTGCGCCCCGTCGTGGAGGTCACGCTCCAACCTGCGGCGCTCGGTGGTGCCGGCCTCAACGACCCGCGCCCTCGACTCGCGCACCTCCTCGAGGCGGGTCTGCAGTTCGGCGTCGAGGCGAAGGTTCTCCTCGGCGACGAGCTCCGCCTCCGAGAGCCGCCAGCGCAGCACGCCGAACCAGAACGCGAGCGGCACCGTAGCGAGCACGGCCAGCGCGCAGTAGTAGATGAGATCGTCGAGGTTGCCGCTCTCTGAGCCGAAAGACGTGACCAGCAGCGCTCCGAAGAGCACCATGGTCACGCCGCCCACCCACCACACCGGGGCGTCGCGCACGCGCTCGTCCGGGTCGGCCTCGCGCGCGCGGCGAAAGAAGTGCCAGATCAGCCCGCCGGTGGCGATCAGCCCGAGCGCGGCCTGCACACCGGCGAGCACGTCGAAGAGGGCCGGGTCGTCGGAGACGAGCAGTGGGTTCGACGGGCACCCCGGGCAGTCGTCGGAGGATGCGGGGTCGAGAACCAGGACAATGACGATTGGATAGGCGGCCGTAACGAAGTAGGCAAGGGCGACGAAGAACCGGTCCACCGCCTGCTCGACCCGACCGCTCGGGAACGCGAACAGCAGGTGTCCCAGCACGCCGTAGGGCAGGCTGCCCACGATCAGCCCCGCGGCGAAGAGCCCCGGAAGGTTCGAGGAGGTCAGCTGGGAGAGCAGCCATGTGAACGCGAACGCAACCATCAGGGGCCCCATCAGGTTGCCCGGGCGACGGTCCCAAACAACGATGCCCGTTCCGAGGAACGACCAAGCGACGATCAGGGAGAGGACAGCCTGCACCGCCGGGTCATCGGCGTGGTCGCTGATGGCGATAACCACCGCCATCAGCACTCCCATCACCACCCCGGCAACGGCGAGGCCGATCAGCGCGCGCCGCAGAGGATTCACTTGATGATTGTCCCGCGCCGCGGGCGAGCGGGTCGGCTCCCGCACCGCCGGCCTCATCGCCGGCGCGTCACACCTCGCTTGTTCAAGCTCCCACCGTCCGAACGGGCACGTCCAGAGGACGGGGTGCAGCAGATCCCGTGCAATGCGCGACGCCCCATCATCGACCATGTGAACTCTGGCGTTGCCATCCCAGTCTTCAGAGAGCTCCCCACCACGCCAGCGCCGCAGTGGCGATCAGCACGGCCGGGCCGGGGTGGCGGAACAGTGATGTAGGCGATCGCGAATAAGCGACCCCCAGTCCCACCGCAAGCGCCGCGAAGCCGGTGAACGCGACGGCGGCGACCAGACCGATTCCCCGGGCTGCATCCTCGTCGACGACCGAGCCTGACAGGAGAAGCGCGAATCCGAGGGTGAGAAAGGCGATGGTGGTCATGTGCCACGTGACGTGGATCATGGTCTTGGTCGTCCTCGGACCACCGAAGCGACTGCGCGGCAGCATCGCCGGCGAAAGCTTCCTCACCACGAGGACCTCGCCTGCCACGCCGTGGATGGCGGCGCCGAGGATGGCGAGTGATCCGGCGACGATCAGCGGGACGTTCAACTGCCCGCTCCGTTACCGGCGGCTGCCCTGCTCGAGGAGGTACCGCGCGATGGGTCGATGCGCGGGCGCGACTCCGGCCCAGACTGCGCGGGCGATGGGGTTCTCCTGTTGCAGGAGGGTCGCGAAGAGCAGCGTGTGCCGTTGGCGCTTGAAGAGCAGTTCGGCCGACAAGCCGATGCGCGAGCTGCCTGCGAGCAGCACGTACTCCGGCGTGCTGCGCCACACCTCCCAGCCAAGCACGGATCGCTCGGACGGAGATGGATCGAGCTGTAGGCCGAGCGCGAGCCACCCCGACCGGAGCGCTGTCCGGATGGTGATCGGAGCGTCTTCCAAGATCGCTCGGGCCCACTGCTCGGGCGTCCGGTCCTGAGCCGCGCCGATTTCGATCAGGAAGGCGTCCTCGTAGTCGACGTGCGAGAGCGTGCTCAGCCTTCGCGCCGCCGGCGGCACCGCGACCTCGCGCACCCTGCTGGGCGTAGCTGGAATGTTGCGGAGAAGACCGAAGGCGCCGCTCGCGTTCACGCTCAGTATCATACATACATGCATGTACGTACCTCCTCCTCAACCCAAGCTGAGCGGAGCGCACGCACGCGGGGCGCGTTGCTCGAGTCAGCCGCGCGAGGTCTCTCCCGCTATGGCTACGGCAACCTCGTTCTCGAGCAGGTGGCGCGCGAAGCCGGCTACACGCGCGGCGCCCTGTATCACCAGTTCAAGGACAAGGAGGATCTGGCTCTGGCGGTGCTCCAGTGGGTCGACCAGACGTGGAGGCGCGAGGTGGGTGGCCTGGTCGAGCAAGAGCTGGATCCGGCCACCGCGCTGATCGCGCTGGCGCGCGGTCACGCCATCTACTGCCGGCGAGATGTCGCCCGCGTCATGATGGCGCTCAGGGTCGAGTTCAGCGCTCAGGACCATCCGGTTGGGCGCGAGATCGACCGGATCTCGAGAACGCTGGTCAAGCGCTGCGCGCGCCTGATCGATGCGGGGCGCAGCGACGGGTCGATTCCGCCCGGCCCGCCCGCTCGGGTGGTTGCGCGAGCGTTCTGGGGAGCGCTCGAGGGCGCCGTGATCGCGCTCGCCGGGCAAGCGCCGCACGACGAGGTGCTGGCCGCCCGCACCGTCGCGGGCGTGCTCGGGCTGGACAGTCCCCCGGCACTCCCAGCCGCTTGATGGATCGGCTCAAGTACATCGTCCTGTACGACGCCGATTGCGGTTTCTGCAAGCTGGTGGTCCGCTGGCTTCTTCGGCTCGACCGAAAACGATGCCTTCGCCCCGTGTCAATCCAAGGTGCCGAGGGCCAGGATCTACTCAGCCACTTGCCCGAGGCGAAGCGGATCGAGTCAGCACACCTTCTTTCGCCCGACGGAACCCTTAGTTCGGGCGGCGCCGCGGCCGCGCCGCTTGCGGAGTTGCTCCCCGGAGGCTCGATCGCGGCACGCCTGTTCTCGCGCTTCCCGGCACAGACCGATCATGCCTACCGCTGGGTCGCCCGGCACCGGGTCTTCTTCGGCCGACTGGGCATCCGCACCGACAGCCCGCCTGACCGGCCCGATGCCGCGAGCTCGTGACGGCGGCGCACGTTGAGGCAGTGGAGGGCGCTGCAATCGCCCTCCTGCATTCGGGCGACCGTCGCGCTGCGAACGGTCGTGTCAGACGGAGGCGGGGTGCTGGCCTCCCGCGGCGGGGACGCGCGCTCCGATGCGCTCATCGGTCCTCCGCTCGTCGGCGGTGGGTGCGCCGGCCACTGAGCAAGGCGGGCAGCCGAATGGCCATAGGCGCGATCGTTCTCGCCAGCGCCGTCTCGTAGCTCGCTGCGCGACTCGGGTGGCGGCTCTGTTCTGGCCGAGCGGACGTCGACCTCAGGAGCGGCACCCGGGATCGCGCAAGCGGACACGATAAGTGGGGGTGGCCGCACCCCCTCGTGGCGTGCCGGCCGAACGCTAAGACACCTGCTCGCCGCATCATCTGGGCGGCCCGGCGGTGGGACGCTGGGTGCATGACCACCGCCCTCCCGGAAAACCACCTGTTTCAGCCTCCCGATGCGGTCTTCTATGTGGAGTCCAGCCTCCCGTCCGGAATGACGATCGGCGAGTACAGGCGCAGCCGGCCAGGCGCGCCCACTCGCTGGCAGCGGCTCAAGCAGCTCGCCGGCGGCGCGCAGGTCGCGGCCGCTCGGCCGACCTGACGCCAGTCCGCTGATGGACCCATGGCCGAGTACGCGGAGCAGAGCTAGTTGAGCCTGGCGCGGCGAACGAGTCCGTCGGCCGCCTCGACTATGCCGGCGACGCTCCGCTCCACGACCACCCGTGGGCTTAGCGCGAGGCTCGCCGGAACGCTTGCTCCCCCGAGTATGAGGCCGATGTCGGCGCGCGCTCCGATGACCGCGTCGACCGCCGCCGGCACGCGCTCGCCGGCTTCGGGCATGGTCGCGGTGAGCGCGAACAGCCCCGGACGGTGATCCGAGACGATTGCCTGCAGTGCGTTCGTAGGCACGTCGGCGCCGAGTACCAGCACCTCGTAGCCCGCCGACTCGAGCAGCTTTGCCGCCATGTCGAGCCCAAGCACGTGTTGCTCGCCCTCGACCGCCGCGAGCATCGCGCGGTGTTCCGCTCGGTGAGCGGGGAGCCCGGCCACGTCGTGCGCGAGTGCCAGCACCCGTGTGGCGATCTGGGTGGCGAGATGCTCGTGTGCGACGCCGATCTCGCCCGCGGCCCATAGCTGGCCGATCCGGTGCATGGCCGGCCCGACCACGAGGTCGTAGAGCATCGCCTGGCTGAGCGTCAGCTCGAGCGCCTCTTGCGCGACCTGTTCGGCCGCTTTCGAATCGCCCGCCAGGAGCGCTACGCCGAAGCGGTCCGAGATGGACTCGGCCAACAAGCGCTTGCGGAACTCGTCGCGGCCGCGCTCCACGCCTACCACGGTACGCCCTCATGCGTAACCGCGCCGCCGCCGAGCAAGCGCCTATGGGTATCGAGCCAGCAGCTCCTCAGCTTGGACGACCATCTGCACGACGATCTCACGGGCGGACTCGACGGAGTCGATCATTCCCACCGTCTGACCGGTGAAGGGTACGAGCTCGTGACCGCGGCCCTCCTTGACCGCCTTCACGAGCTCTGCCGAGAGCTGTTCGCGCTCGGCAGCCGCGGCCTCTGGGTCGGCGTCGTAGCGATCGATCCAGTCCGTGCGCAGAACCCGCGGCGTCTTACCCTCGTAGCCACCGGGCCCGACCGGGGGAAAGACCTGCTCGGCAAAGAGAATCCGCACGGTGTCCTCCGAGCGTGCCTCCACGATTCGCTGCTTCCACTCCCCGGGGATCTCGGTCTCCTCCGCCGCCAGGAAGCGCGTGCCGATGTTGACGCCCGCCGCGCCCAGCAGCAGAGCGGCGGCGAGCCCACGTCCATCGACGATGCCGCCGGCGGCCGCCACCGGGATTGGCGCAACAGCATCCGCCACCTGCGGGATCAGCGCCATGCTCCCGATCCCGCCCCCGAAGCCGCCGGCCTCCTCACCCTGGGCAATGATGGCGTCGGCGCCCTGCTCCACCGCTGCCACGGCCTGATCGACGCTATGTACCTGATTGATGAACAGGCAACCAGCGTCGTGCGAGCGCTGCGCAAGATCGCCCGGCTCGCCGAGCGCAAGCGAGACCGCCCTAGGCCCTTCGCTCAGCGTCAGCGCGAAGGCCTCCTCGCTAAGCGGACGGCGAGTGTGATTGACGATGAAGGGCTTGTCCGTCAGTTCGCGCGTGCGCCGGATCTGATCGACGACCTGCTCGGGGGACATCAACGCCGTCCCCACGCTCCCGATCCCGCCGGCCTCCGACACCGCCGCAGTGAGGGCTACTGAGCTCCAGGGCCCAAACGAGGCCTGAATCACCGGATGCTCGATCCCGAGCAGTTCGGAGAGCGGCGTTCGCACGGTAAGGAGCCTAAGACAGCAGCGCAGAATCCGCCGCTTCGGCCGCGGTGGCGTGACTGATCCCGGCGGGCATC
>JBEVKF010000029.1:0-9745 GCA_040509755.1 Thermoleophilaceae bacterium
TATCAGGATCGAGTGCGAGCTGCTCCAAGACGTTGGGATCCTGCCTCGGAATCTGGGGCTCCTCAGCGACGAGCAGGACATGCGATCGATCGTGGCCGAGATCGTGGGGCTGTTCGACAAGTACAGCCTCCCGGTCGAAGCCCACATGGATCTGCTCGAGACGACCAGCCAGTGGCGCCAGCGCGTGGACTGAGATTCAACCCGCTCAAGCGGGGCCACCGCTGTCGAAGCTATTCCAAACTCCACTTGCGCGCCCGCATGGTCTCGATCACGTGGACCGGCGCTACGTCGCGCAGATCGCGATCGGTCACGGCAAGCGACGAGTGGCCGAGCGCGTCACGCAGGAAGTCGCCGCCTGACGCGAGGGGCCAACTTTGCAGCCCCCGGCTCTTCATGCGTGACGGCTCGAATGCTTGTAGAACTGGTGCGGGGCCGACTTGTCGATCTCGACCTTCGCACACGTGCCGGGGTTGCGCCCACCTGTCTCTGGGGTCCACCTGATGGCTGCCCGACGGGATCACGAACGCGTCCGCCGCCAAGAACTTTTGAGGTACGGATTGGGTACGTCACCGCGAGAATCCGCGGTCAAGCGCGGACACCGGGCAAGCGCACGACGTGCGCCAATCCCGCTCGTGGAGCCAAATCTTGTGCCCGCGCGTGTACGCCCTTCCCGTCCCCAACCTGCCTCGTAAAGATGGGGTCCCCGGTTCGAGTCCGGGTGGCGGCTTCAGCCCCGTGCGCCGCTCGTCGGAAAGGGTGTCAGCTCACCGGCACGCGGCTTCGGCGCCGCAGGCGCCGTAGCGCCCTGCGTCCAAGCCCCGCGGCGCGCGGGTCGGCCAGGACGATTCGCTCGGCGCCCAGCTCCTCGGCCTGCCCAGCGATCGCCTCCGCGGCCCGAGCGCCCTCGTAGCCGAGCACGAGCAGCTCGACCGACTCGTCGTCTTCCACCGCCAGGCGCGCCTTGGTCAGCTCCATTTGGGCCAGCTCGCGCTGCACCCGGTTCCAGTAGCCCGACTGGAAGTTGCAGCAGCGGACCTTGACCGGCTCCTGGTAGGCGAGCGCGATGACCGTGAGTCGCTCGCCGCGCCGGCTCGCCACCCGGGCGGTCTCGCGCAGCAGGGCGTCGCCTCGAGCACCGGCGCCGTACACGACCAGGGTGTGCGCTTCAGCCATCAAGACCACTGTACGCCCGGAGCTCGCGGCTACTCTCGGAACATGGAGTCGAGCGGCGCCGGCCGTCCTCTGGGGAGCCGCCGCGGCGCCTTCATCCGCATCGCCGCGTACGGCTCCGTGCTGGCCGTGATCGTCGGCACCGCCCTGGTCACCGGATCGCTGCCCTCGCCCGAGGAACTGCGCGATTGGGGAGACGGGTTGGGCGACCTCGGCTACGTGGCCTTCGTGCCTCTGTTCGTGCTGGCCAACTTCGTGGTCGCCTGGCCGATCCTGGCGGGCGCCGCCGGCTTGCTCTTCGGCACCGCGGTGGGCACACCGCTCGCGCTCGCCGGCCTGACCGCCGCCTCGCTCGCCCAGATGTTCGTGTCCCGCCGGCTCGCCGCCGGCCACCAGGGCGGGCTGCTCCCGAGGCGCACCCGGCCGCTCGAGGACTTCCTCACCCGCAACGGCGCGGTCGCCGTGATGGAGTCGCGGCTGGTCCCGTTGCTCCCCTATGGCCTTGTGAACTTCAGCGCCGGACTCACTCGCCTGCGCTTTCGAGACATGGCGCTCGGGACCGTGGTGGGCGCGGCCCCGAAGGTGTTCGCCTACACGGCCCTCGGCGGCAGCCTGACCGATCTGAGCTCGCCCGAGGCCGTTATCGCGATCGCACTGCTCGTGGCGCTCGGTCTCGGCGGGGCGCTGCTCGTCCGCCGCCAGATCGCTGCCGAAGCCGCATGAGCTACTTCACGGGCGTGCGGCTCTATTCGCTGGCCGAGGTGTGCGTCTTCGCCACGCTGCTGGTGGTGGCGATCGGCGGCCTTGGCGAGGACGCGGAGCTCGTGCTTGGCTGGACCCACGGCGTCGGCTGGATCCTGCTCTGCCTGCTCGTGGCAAACGGCTGCCGGCGCGGAATCTTCCCGTGGCCGCTGCTGGCCGCAACCGTCTCGCCGCTCGGCCCGGTGGGCTGCACGGCCGGCATCGAATACCTGGTCCGGCGGCGGGCGGCCGAGCCGGCCGAGTAGAAGGCTGGGCTCGAGCTAGCCCTGGCCGCGCGCCGCACCGGCGCCGACGAGCCGCTCGGCCAGTTCCTCACGGCTGGTGCCGCGCAGGTAGAGAACCCGGTCGAAGAGCTTGCCGTACACGTCCAGGACGGCGAACAGGATGTCGGCAGTGCCGACGGTCTCGGCCTCGCGGGCGGCCGCAAGGTCCGAGGCTCGCTTTGTGACGTCGTCGAGGACGTCGGGGCCCATCGGAGGGGTGCCCGGGCCATCCACCTCGGCCTCGGACCCCGTCATGAGCGGGGATTCCCCGACGCCGAGCGCCTGGAGCGACGCGCCGACATGACCGTGCAGGCGCAGCGCGCGCAGCCAGCGCTCGGCCTCGTCTTCAGCTGAATGTGCGAATGGCATCGCAGTACCTGCCAGCGCCACTACCAGCGCCGCGTCCTGCGAGAGGGGAATGTGCCGCTGTGTCAAGAACGCCTCCCTGCGATCTGTGTCTTCGGCATCCATCGGCAGGGATCGCCACCGCGCTTAGCTACGAAACCCATGCTGGACATTCGTATGAGTTACCGAGGTTATGGCTAAAGGATTGCGGATCGAGCACTCGGAATGCGTCCAGGACGCCACCAGCTCATGCCGGGGGCGCGCCCTCGAGCCACTCGCGCATGCCCACGTGCCGCGCCACTCGCTCCCCGGTCTCGATCTCGCTCGCGAGATCGAGCATCAGGCCGTGGCGCTCGGCTACCACGTTGTGCCTGTGAATCGTCTCGAGGTTCTCCTGGCGGGCGGACACGAACGCGTCGTCGGCGAGGTGGCCGAAGCGCTCGGTCGCCATGCGCACCATCTCGCGCACGCAGTCCTCCACGAAGCGGGGTCGCATGTGGGCCTTCTCGACGACCTCGACCTCATCGCTGCGCTTCATCAACTCGTAGATCTCCGAGCTCATCGACGACTCGACGATGTCGAGCAGCGACTGAGCCTCGATGGCCTCGGTGCAGCCCTCGGGACAGCCGATGTGGAGCGTGCCGATGCCGCGCTGGTTGTGGGTGGCCACGGGCACGGCCTCGAAGACGCGCTCGATCTCGCCATCGTCGAAGCCGGCGTCGCGAAGCCGCTGCTGCGAGCGCTCCATGACCATCTCCTGAGCGCACGGGCAGGCGGTCATGCCCTGAGCCTGGACCCCTACCACCCGGCGAGTGCCGAGCGGCGACGCCACAGCGGAGCCGAACAACGTGTAGATCTCTTGCGTGAGAGAGCCGGAGGCGGGCGTCGACTTGTTCTCCGGATAGCGAGCCGCGATGGTCACCTCGGCGCGCAGGCCGTCCTGGCGGTCGCGCACGCGTTCGGCGATGTGGGCGGCAAGCGTCTCCGCCTTGAAGGCCTCACCGAGGATCACCTCGTCGATCGCCTCGTTGACGACCTCCTCGAAGCGCGACATGTGCGCGCCCTTCTGCTCGGGGCCGAGATCGACGAAGCACTCGAGCTCCGCGTAGAACAGCTCCTCGCGTCCGTTGGAGCGAATTCGGATGACCTTCTCGACACCCGTCACGCCGACGCGCGACAGGCTTACCTGGGTCAAGGGGCGGCGTGCTTGGACGTCGCTACCGAGGAGGGTGGTTCGCTCGCTCATGGCCGCGTCCCACTGTACTGACGGGGGCCTTGGGGCAAATCGCACGAACCTTCGTTACACTGGCCGCCGGTTCGACGCCGCGGACTCACACGGCCGCTGGCTCAGCCCCTTGCAGCATCGCTGCGACTGCTCGAAAACCTGAAATCGACGACAGCCCGCCGGGACGGGGGCGCCACGGTCAGAAGGAGCGAGGGGTTGTCGGACAAGCACGAGGGTGTGGGACTGCTGGAGGCAACGGCGGAGCCGCCGTTCCTGGACGTCGAGGAGGTGCGCACGCTGGTGGCCGAGGGCCGCGAGCGGGGTTTTCTCACGTTTGAGGAGATCTCGACCACCTTCGAGGAGGTCGAGCTGACGAAGGAGCAGATCGTCGAGTTCCACGGCCACCTTCAGGAAAACGGCGTGGAGATCACCCAGGGAGAGGAGCGCCCTGCCGGGCTCATCGAGATCGCCGGCGACGGCGCCCAGCCGGCCGCGGTCAAGAAGCCTCAGATCGACCTGACCGTCGAGCCGAGCCTCGACTCGCTGCGCCTCTACCTGCGCTCGATCGGGCGCGTCGATCTGCTAACCGCCGACGAGGAGGTCTTCCTCGCCAAGCGGATCGAGCGCGGCGACATGGTGGCCAAGCAGCAGATGATCGAGGCCAACCTGCGCCTCGTCGTCTCCATCGCGAAGGGCTACCTGGGCCGCGGGCTGTCGTTCCTCGACCTGATCCAGGAGGGGTCGCTCGGGCTGATCCGGGCGGTCGAGAAGTTCGACTACCGGCGCGGCTACAAGTTCTCGACATACGCCACGTGGTGGATCCGCCAGGCGGTTACGCGGGCGATCGCCGATAAGGCGCGAACGATTCGCATCCCCGTTCACATGGTCGAGAAGCTGAACAAGGTGGTGCACGTGGAGCGCCAGCTCGTGCAGGAGTTCGGCCGCGAGCCGACGCCCGAGGAGATCGCCTCCGAGCTGCAGTGGACGACGCGCGAGGTCAAGGACATCCTGCGCATCTCGCAGCTGCCGGTATCGCTCGAGAAGCCGATCGGCGAGGAGGAGGACTCGGAGCTCGGCGACTTCGTCGAGGACGAGGCCGCCGAGTCGCCCTTCGAGCAGGCCGCGGAGAACCTGCGCCGCGAGAACGTGGGCCGAGCCCTAGACGCGCTGCCCCCGCGCGAGCGCGAGGTGATCGAGATGCGCTACGGGCTCAAGGGCAACAAGGCACGCACGCTCGAGGAGGTGGGGCGCGCGTTCGGAGTCACCCGCGAGCGCATCCGCCAGATCGAGAACAACACGCTGAAGAAGCTGGAGGGCCTGCCCGAGGCGCAGCGGCTCAGGGACGCTTCATGAACCACATGGTCGCGCCGCGCGGCAGCGCGGCCCGGCCGATCTCCTCGAAGCCCGCGCTCGCGTAGTAGGGGACGTTCGCGGGGTTGGCCGTGTCGAGGTAGACGGGCGCCTGCGCCTCCTCGAATACGCGCGCGAGGAGGGCGCGGCCGACCCCGCCGCGCTGGCGGCGCGGATCGACGGCGAGAAACCAGAGATAGACGTGCTCCTCCTCGGGATGGCCGCGGTCCTGGATGGCCGAGACCCGCAGGCCGCGGACGATCGGCCCAGGCCCGGCGAGCAGGAACGGCGGGACGAAGCGAAAGAACGTCCACGCCGGCGCGGGATGGAGGCCGGCCGCGAACGTCGCGGCTACTCCAGTCAGCGCGCCGTCTCGGTAGGCGCCGTAGATGGGTCCGCCGTGGCGCTGCATGACCTTCAGCGCCGCACGGTGGTAACGGAGGGCGACGAGGTGCCGGTGCCCGGTCCGGACGGGCCCAACCGAAAGCCAGCCAGGATCGTGAAGCAGAGCCTCGGTGATGACCGCCGCCGCCGCGGACAGGTCGTCCGACCCGATCTCCCGGATTCCATCCGACCCCGAACGTATGTTCCCTTGCATGCTCACGCCGCGGGAGCAGGGTGACATCGGAGAGCTGTCGGCGATCGTCTGGCTGGCCGGCAAGGGATTCCCGGTCTTCAAGCCGATCTTTCACAGCCCGCGGTACGACCTGGTCGCAGACCGCGGCGGCGGACTTGCCCGGGTCGAAGTAAAGACCTCGACCGTGTACCGAAATGGCCGTTGGAACGTCTCAGTTTGCACCCGCGGCGGAAACCGCAGCTGGAGCGGGATGGTCAAACGCCTGGATCCGTCCCGGTACGACTTCCTCTTTGTCCTGACCGGTGACGGGCGTCGCTGGTTCATCCCATCGGACCAAGTCGAGGGTGGCTCGGGGGTATCCCTCGGCGGCCCGAAATACGCCGAGTTCGAGGTAGGGCCCGGGGACCCGATTCCAACCGCACCGCAGCGGACGCCGCCTCTACAATCGCCTTGCCAACCGCTCGGGGGGATGTCCGAGTGGCTAAAGGAGAGGCGCTGTAAACGCCTTGGCTCAGCCTACGCAGGTTCGAATCCTGCTCCCCCCACTACCGGCCGATGAGCCGGAAAACAGCGCCGACGTAGCTCAGCTGGTAGAGCACCTCCATGGTAAGGAGGGGGTCAGGGGTTCGAGTCCCCTCGTCGGCTTGCCGGGAATTCACTGCTAACGGCGACAGGTTGTGATCGGCCCGCCTGCTTGCCACGGGTGTCCTTCCGCCGTGTCGGGGGAACGTATGGGCAACAACGGGACCTCACAGATCCAACGACTCGTGATCGCCCGAGATCCTCCCCCGGGAGGCGTGCGGTGACGCCGCGCGAGCTGGTGGCCGACTACCTGGCCGCGGCCAAGCGCGGCGACTGGGAGGATGCCTTCGGGTACTTCGCCGACGACATCCTGATCCACATCCCGGGACGGTCCGAGTTCGCCGGTGATCATCGTGGGAAGGACGCCGTCGTGGCTACATCCAGACCATGCGCGACCGCTACCGGGAGGGAGAGATCGAGTTGGAGCTGATCGACATGCTCGCCAGCGAGAAGCACGTGGCTCTGCTCGTCTGCGAGCGCTTTCACGGCAGCCGGCGGGCCCACCTGGTCGACGAGGCCTTGCACAAGAATGTGGCCCCATGACTGACAGGATCTCCCTCGACGCCGGCGACGTGATAGCGGGCTACCGCCTCGACGAGCTGGCCGGCCGCGGCGGAATGGGAGTGGTCTTCCGGGCCACGCACATCGCGCTCGAGCGGCAGGTGGCAGTGAAGCTGATCGCCCCAGATCTGGCGGAGGACGAGATGTTTCGCCAGCGGTTCCAGCGCGAGTCGAGGGTCGCCGCCTCGATCGACCACCCTCACGTGATCCCGATCTTCGATGCCGGCGACGAGGACGGTCAGCTCTACGTCGCGATGCGCTACGTGGACGGAACCGACTTGGGAGCCTTCGTCGCCCGCGAGGGGAGCCTGGCGCCGCCACAGGCGGTTCACGTGATCGCTCAGGTCGCCGACGCGCTCGACGCGGCGCACGAGCGTGGACTCGTGCACCGCGACGTCAAGCCGGCCAACGTCCTGCTCGAGAGCCGGCCCTCCGGGTACCACACCTACCTGACCGACTTCGGGCTGGTCAAGTCGGTCGGGGCCGTGTCCGGAGTGCTGACGCGCACCGGCCAGTGGCTGGGCACGCCCGACTACGCCGCACCCGAGCAGATCATGGGCGGCGAGGTCGGAGCCCGAACGGACGTATACGCGCTCGGTTGCATGCTCTACCAGATGATCGCCGGCAAGCCGCCCTTCGAGGGCGAGACTGACGTGGCGAAGATGTTCGCTCACCTCTCTAACCCGCCACCGAGCCTGTCGGACGAAAAGCCGGAGGTGCCCGCCGCACTGGACGAGGTGATCCGAACCGCTCTGGCCAAGGAGCCGGCCGAGCGCCAGGCGAGCGCGGGCGAGCTTGCCTTGGCCGCACGCGAGGCGATCGAGGTCCCGGCGCCCACCGCCGCGGCGCCGCAGGCCGCGACGACCGCCGCGCCCGTAGCCGAGACCAGGCTCGCGCCCACGACGCCCGCCCGCTCGCCACGGCCAACCGACCCCGTCAAGCCTCCGGCCGGCCGCCCGCGGCGCCTGTGGCTGGTGGCGGCCGCGGCTCTCGCGCTGGTGGCCGCCGGCATCTTCGTCGTGGTCGCGAGCGGTGGAGACGACGGCGGGTCGGCCGGCGGAGACGACGGCGGGTCGCCCGGCGAGGTCGCGGCTGTCATCCCGGACGGGAACTTGACCACCAACCCCTCGTTCGAGAGCGACATCTCGGGCTGGGACGTCTTCAACTCCGAAATCGTCCGCGAGCGGGCCTCGGATGCTCCCGATGGAGAGAACGTCGCGCGGGTGTCCCTGGTTGGGCCGGCGGGCGAGTACACGATCGACGACTCCCCGGAGACGGTGAGCTCGTCGCGCAAGGGTGCTTCCTACACCGCCAGCGCTTGGGTGAAGGCGACGGAGGCGACCGACGGAGCGACGATCTGCATATCGCTTCGCGAGGGGCTCGAGCAAGGCGGTGATGTTCCCTTCTCCGCCTCGTCGGTGGAGGCATCCGCCGACGAGTACCGAGAGGTTCGGGTCACCCATCGCGCTTCGGCCGGCGGCAAGACAATCGGCGTGCACATCTTCCCCGAGGTAGCCGACGTCCAGGAGGGTGAGACGTTCCTCGTCGATGCGATCTCGCTTACGGAGGACGCGGGCGGTAGCAGCGCCGGTCGTCCCACCAGCTGCGAGGCCTGACCGGTTTCCCGCGATGCCGTGCCGTTCAGGTCACCGACGAGGAGTACGCCGCCGCGCCCCCCCGGTGAGTGACCCGGAAGGCCGCGCCAACGCGACGACCGGACGAGCTCCGAACTAGTAAGGAGGGGTCAGGGGGTCGAGTCCCCCGTCGGCTTCTCGCTCCGTAGGATCCCTCGCATGATCACCAAGCTCGACTTCATCGGCGTCCCGTCGCAGGACGCCGAACGCTCACGCAGCTTCTACGTCGACACCCTCGGCCTGCGCCCCGACGAGCATTCGCGAAACGAGGCGTGGCTCGGCGAGACCTGCTTCGGGATCTGGGAGCCGGCCACGTTCGGCATGGAGTTCGCGCCGCAGAAGAACGCCCACCCCGCCCTCCACGTCGAGGACGTCGCCGCGGCTCGTGCCGAGCTCGAGGCCAAGGGCGTCCAGTTCGCCGGCGAGACGCTGGACACCGGGGTGTGCCACATGGCGTTCTTCACCGACCCCGACGGCAACGACCTCATGCTGCACAGCCGCTACGCGCCCTACAGCTGACCGGCCGATCCAAACAGGAGGATCAATGAAGCTCAGCGCCCGCAACCGGCTCGACGGCACGGTGACCGGCATCAACGAAGGTGCCGCCATCGCCAACGTCGAGGTCGACGTCAACGGCCAGCGCCTGGTCGCCTCCATCACCGTCGAAGCCGCGCGCGAGCTCGGCCTCGAGCAGGGCAAGGCGGTCACCGCGATCATCAAGGCGTCCGACGTGATTCTCGGGACTCAGGACTGACGAGGTTCGCGCGACTCGAACACGAATGCGGTCACAACCGGCCGCGACTCGGGCCGCGGCTGGTCCTGGTTTGAGTGACCGGCCCACCGGGCGCCCGCAGGACGCAGCGGCCACGGCCGACTGAGGCTGCGGCGATGGCTCACATGGAATCCCTCTGGCCGCGGCTGGCGGAGCTGCCGCTCGTTGTCGAGTCGTGCGAGTACGACCGGCTGCACGCCGCCCTCGCCCACGAGTTCCAGCGCGTGACGACGCACGTGCGGCTGGTCGGCGCCGGGGCCGACGGGCTCGGGGAGGACGTCTCGGTCCACGTCGAGGACGGCAGCTCGCTGCACGAGACGCAGCCCGCGCAGCCGCTCGCAGGCGAGTGGACGCTCGCCGGTTTCTGCGATCACCTCGCGACGCTCGATCCGTGGCCCAAGCCGCCGGAGTGGGAGGCGGCGCGGCGCTTTCGCAACTGGGCGTTCGAGTCGGCGGCGCTGGACCTCGCGTTGCGCCAGGCCGGCCGTGCCCTGCACGACGTGC
>JBEVKF010000030.1:0-24028 GCA_040509755.1 Thermoleophilaceae bacterium
ATGCCGCCGCCGAGGGTGAGCCCGGCGACGCCGGTGTGGCCCACGATGCCGCCGGTGGTAGCCAGACCGTGGGCCTGCGTCTCGTGGTCGACGTCGCCCCACAGAGCACCACCCTGCACCCAGGCCGTGCGACGGGCGGGGTCGACCCACACGGCCCGCATCGCCGAGAGGTCGATGACGACCCCGTCGTCGCACACCGCGGTGCCGGCAACGTTATGGCCCCCGCCCCGTACGGCGATCTCCAGGTCGTGGTCGTGCGCGAAGCGCACCGCCGCGACCACATCGGCCACCCCCGTGCAGCGAGCGACGCAGGCCGGATGGCGGTCGACCGCGCCATTCCAGATCCTGCGGGCCGTGTCGTAGCCGGGGCTCGTCGGGGGTAGCAGCTCTCCGCGGAACGATCCGCCGAGCTCATCGACCGCGATCGTCTCCAGGGGCGGTGCCTGTGGTGTCTGGATAGCGCTCATCTCGTCCTCCTAGCTGTGTTCGATGAGCGTTCCACCAGCCGGCCCGGGCTGACTAGTTCTAGTTTCGAACCAACCGGTTCGAGTAGCAGACCTACCGCGAATTCGCGGCTAGCATGGTGGCGCGATGCGCAGCTACGCGCAGTACTGCCCGGTCGCCAAGGCCACCGAGATCCTCGGCGACCGTTGGACGCTTCTGATCGTGCGCGAGATGCTCGGCGGCGCGAGCGGCTTCAACGAGCTCCAACGCGGCCTCCCAGGGATCTCGCGCTCGGTGCTCACCGACCGCATGCGCGCGCTCGAGCGGGCCGAGGTGGTCGAGCGCAGGACGGGCCCCAAAGGCCGCACCCTCGACTATCGCCTCACGGCCGCCGGCGGTGACCTCCAGCCGGTCGTGCAGGCGATCGGCGAGTGGGGGGCGACTTGGTCGTTCACCGAGCCACGCCCCGAGGAACTCGATCCCGACCTGTTGATCGTCTGGATGGCCCGCCACGTCGACCGCCGGCGGCTCCCACCCAACCGAACCGTGGTTCAGTTCGACTTTCGCGACCCCAAGCGGCGCTACTGGATGGTCCTCGAGCCCTCCGAGGTCTCAGTCTGCCTCCAGCATCCCGGTTTCGACGTCGACCTCGCGGTCATCGTCGACACCACCACGCTCTATCGCGTCTACTTGGGACGGGCCGAGCTGGGCGGCGCGATTCGAGCCGGCCAGCTGACGATGAGCGGCCCGCGGACGCTGCAACGCGGACTCGGCCACTGGTTCACCTGGAGCGCATTCGCCCCAGCCAGCCGCTCGGCGCAGAAGCGCCGCACAGCCGCCTCACGCCTGGCCAGCCCTCATCGCGTACGGATCGCCGGAGACGGCGATCCGGGCACTCCACCACCAAGCCGCAACCGGCGCTAGCCCTCAGTTCTGGTTGCACGGTCAACTATCCTCGGAGGCCCCATGGCCGCCCGCCCGACGCCTACCGAAGAGCCTCTGCTGCTCGACCGCGACGAGCTCGGCGCTTGGCGCGGGCTGCTGCGTGCCCACTCCTCCCTGACCAAGGCGCTCGATGCCGAGCTGATGCGCGAGCACGGCCTCCCCCTGTCGTCGTACGAGGTGCTGCTCTTCCTGGCCGACGCCCCCGGGGGGCAGATGCGCATGTCCGAGTTGGCCGACGGCGTGCTGATCAGCCGGAGCGGCCTGACCCGCCTGGTCGACCGCATCGAGCGCGAGGGCCTGCTGCGCCGCGAGCGCTGCGAGGAGGACGCACGCGGCTGGTTCGCGGCGATCACCGACGACGGCCGCGAGCTCTTCCAGCGCGCCCGACAGACGCACCTGGACGGGGTGCGAAAGCTGTTCCTCTCGCGCTTCTCGCGCGACGAGCTGCGAACGCTCGGCGCGCTCTGGGAAAGGCTCGAAGCGGGGTCAGACTCCACGCTCCCGGGCTAGTAGCTGCCCAGCGACCCAAAACTCGGGAGCGTGACCGAGGAGGGGTCGGACCCCTTGACAATTCGAGTTGCTAGGCGGGCGGTTCCTCCGGCCTCGGCTTGCTCGTCAGATAGGCGCCCGTGAGCACCAGCGCCGTTCCGAGCAGCGCCGCCAGGTGGATGGACTCGTCGTTCAGCAGCGCGCCGAGGAGGATCGCCACCACGGGCACGATGTAGATAGCCACCGCGGCACGTGTGGAGCCCACCCGCCCGATCAGCGTCGTGAACCAGAAGAACGCGAGCGCCGTTCCGAGCGAGCCGAGCGCCGCGACCGCGAGCAGGCTCGACCACGCGAAGGTCGAGTGAAACACCCCCACGACCGCGAACGGCAGCACGAGGGCGACCGCCACGAGCTGCGCGCGCCAGATCACGGGCAGCGAGCCGTAGCGGCGCTGCAGCGGCCCGGCGATGTTGAACGCGAAGCCATAGAGGAACGCCGCTCCGATCACGAGGGCAATGCCGAGCGCGTTCGAGCCGTCGCCCACCGACGGGAGGCTGATGGCCACCACACCCGCGAAGCCCATGATCAGGCCCGTCGCCTGCATGCGCGTCGGCAACCGGCGCACCGCGGAGGCGGCCACGAGCGCGACGAACAGGGGCGTGGCGGCGTTGATCATGCCCGCGAGCGAGGAGTCGATCCATTGCTGGGCGATCGCGAACAGCACGAACGGAATCGCCATCCAGGTCACGCCCAGCGCCACTATCTGTGGCCAGGCCGAGCGCGGCACCGGACCGCGGGCGGCCGGGAACGCGCCGAGCGTGAGCGCGCCGAAGGCGATTCGCCCGAAGGCCACGAGCGCCGGCGCGAAGTGCTCGAGCCCGATGTCGATGAAGAGAAACGACGCCCCCCAGGTGAGCGCCACTCCGGAGAGCATCAGCCAGTCGCGCGTCGCGAACCGGACGGTTTCGTGCTCGAGCAGGGCCTCGCGGCGGGCGGCGACGCTCATCGTTCTGACAACGACCCGGAGGCTCTTTCTATGACATCGGCGCGGCGACCGCGTGTCGTGCGCGACGCCGGACCTCGCGGATCGAGCGGGCCAGCCGGCGCACGCCCTCGTCGAGCTCGGGCGGATCGAGGAGAGAGAACGACAGGCGGAACGAAGTCTGGGAGCGGCGCTCGGCGGTTACCGCTCCGCCCGGTGTGAACATCACGCCGTTGCGTGCTGCTTCCGAATAGAGCGCGCGTTCGTCGAGCGGCCGCGTGAGGGTGACCCACAGGTGGTGCCCTCCATGCGGAACGTCTACGTGGTACTCGCCGGCGAGGTGGCGCTCCAGCGACGCCAGCAGCGCGTCCCGGCGCTCGCGGTAAAAGGGCATGGTCCGCTCCACGTGCCTGTCGTATGCGCCGGTGGCGAGCCATCGCGCGGCTATGTGCTGGATCAGCGTGGGGGAGTGAAAGTCGGCCTCGAGCTTGAGCAGCGCGAGGCGGTCGCGGACCGGCCCGCGGGCGGCGAGCCACCCGGCTCGCAGACCCCCGCCCACGACCTTGGAAAGGCTGTTGGCGTAGATCACGTGCGCGGGGGCGAGCTCTCGCAGCGAGCGCACGGAGGGCCCCTCGAAACGCATGTCGGCGTAGACGCGGTCCTCGAGAATGAAGAAGTTGCGCTCGATGGCCAGCTCGGCCAGGCGCCGGCGCCGCTCCTCGGACAGGTTGCTGCCCGTCGGGTTCTGGCAGGCGCTCTGCAGCCCGACGAGCTTGACCTCGTGGCGCGCAAGCAGGCGCTCGAGTGCGTCGACGTCGAAGCCGTCCTCATCGACCGGCACTCCGATCACGCGCGCCCCACTGCTCCGCAGCGCGGTCATCATCCCGATGAAGGTGGGCGACTCGATCACGGCCACGTCGCCCGGTTCAAGGGTCGCGCTTGCGGCGAGCGCGATGCCCTGCTGCGCGCCCGATGTGATCACGATCTCGTCCGCGTCCGTGGCGTATCCGTGCTCGCGCCCGCGCAGGGCGATCTGCTCGCGCAGGTCGAACAATCCTTCGGCATTGAGGTAGGACAATGCGTTGCCGCCCTCCTCCTCGAAGACCTCAGCAGTGATGCGGGCAAGCTCTTCGGTGGGGTAGAGGCTTGGCGCCGGCCAGCCGGTCGCGAGGGAGATCACGTCGTCGCGGCCCGCCAGCGAGAAGGTGTCCGCAAGGACCTGTTCCGAGTAGGAGATCTCCTTCTGGGGGAGGGCGTAGACCTGCCACTCATCGCCCTGCAGGGCGCCCGTGGCGGGGGTCAGGGTGCGCACAAAGGTGCCCCTGCCCACCTGCGCCGTGACATAGCCGAGTTCCGCGAGCTTGCGGTACACGCGTGCGGCCGTCAGATGGTTGACTCCCGCGTCGACAGCCAGCTCTCTGGTCGGGGGGAGTTTCGCCCCGGGCTCGAGCTGACCACGGTCGATCGCCGCGGAGACGCGGTCCACGAGCTGCTGCGTGATTGACACGCTGCTCTCGCGATCTAGATCAGACAAGTTGAGCTTGTATGACATTGAATGCACCTTCGTACGTCGTACACTAGCAGTACTGGGTCATACACACAACAGGGGGAATCACAATGACTGACATCACCGTACGCCGCTCCGTTTCTGCCGACCGTGCCGAGCTCGAGCGTCTCGCCGCATTGGACAGCGCGAGTCCGCCGCGCGGGCCCGCATTGGTCGCCGAGAGCGACGCCAGGATGATCGCCGCCCTGCTGCTGGGCTCGGGCCGGACGATCGCCGACCCCTTCGAGCCGACCGCGGAGATCGTGGCGCTGCTCGAGCTGCGCGCCGCGCAGCTCCGCGAGGACGGCCGCGGGTCGCACGGATGGACCGAACGGCTGCGCTCGCTGTTGCACGCGCCTGCTCGCGCGTAGAGCCAAAGCTAGGCATGCATGAGGGCGAGGCGCTCCGCCTCGTCCTCCAGCTCCGAGCGCGCGTCCTTCGAGAGCCGGCCAAAGGGCCGAAGCTTCACCCGGTCCTTCTCCCACTTCCAGGCGCCCGCCACCTGGCCGTCGACGGTGAAGGTCTCCATCGACTGCGGCGTCTTCGTGTTGAACACCTTCGGCCGGTGCTTCTCCGGCAGAATCTGGGTTCGGCGCGCGTGGACCAGCAGCGTGGCGTCCCAGATGGGCAGGAATCGGGCCGGCGCGCGCGCGTCCTCCGGCGCGATCGCCAAGCGCGGCAGATCTACCAGCAGACCGCCCGACTCGTCGCGAAAGCGCCGTAGCTCGAGCGTCTCGAGCAGCTCGTTGACCTCGCATGGGGGCAGTCCGGCCCAGTCGCCGATCTCCTTCGGGGCGCCGGGCCCGAAGCCCTGGAGGTAGCGGCGGACCAGCAGCTCGCGGCCCTCAGCCGGAGTGACCTCCACGGAGCCGATCCATTCCTCGGCCAGACCGTACTCGTCGGCGCGCCGGCGCTCCCACGTGCCGGACGGCGGCACACGCACGATGTCGAGCCATTGCTGGGCGCCGTTGAAGGTCGGCGTATCGATGCCCTCGATCAGCTCCTTGCGCGCGCTCGCGCCCTCCTGCATGCGCCTTCTCAGCAGCCGGGCGACCTTCTTGACCTCCGCCTCGGTCGGCTTGCCCTTGTGGTAGCGCAGCCAGGCCGCCCGGCGGGACTCGCGGATCGCGACAGCGATCGGCCAGTAGTCCTCGCGGGAGACGAGATGGATGGTCGAGCGCATCAGCGTGCCCTGGACGACGGTCCGCCGCTCAAGGGCGCGCGTGAGCTGGTCGCGCTCGAACCCGGCGAGCCGCGACCACAGCCCGATGTACATCGAGGGGGCGTACTGGGCCTGGACGCCGCCGATGCGCTCGAGCGCGCGCGGGATCGCGAGCTTGCGGCGCTTCAGCAGGAGCTGGCGCTCGAGCAGCGTGCGGTTGAGCTCGCGCTGCGTAAGGACTCGTTCTGATCCGGGATGCAAGGGGCCGACGCTATCGATTCAACAGCCGGCGCAGGAACCGCTGGGTCTCCGGCTGCTGCGGGTCCGAGAGCACCTCCGCGGTCTCGCCGCGCTCCAGGATCCGCCCGTCATGGAGAAAGCAGATCTCATCGGCCACGTCGCGGGCGAAGCTCATCTCGTGGGTTGCGATCAGCATCGTCATCCCCTCCAGCTTGAGCTCGCGCACCAGCTTCAGCACGTCGCCGACGAGCTCCGGATCGAGAGCGCTCGTGATCTCGTCGAGCAGCAGCGCGCGCGGGCGCGTCGCGAGCGCGCGAATGATCGCGACCCGCTGCTGCTGCCCTCCGGACAAACGGTCGGGGTAGTCGCCCTCACGTCCGTCCAGCCCGAACCGCGCCAGCAACTGGTGCGCAGTCTCGGCCGCCTGGCTGCGAGGCGTGCCGTGCGCGCGCGCCGGGGCGAGCAGCACGTTCTCGAGCACGGTCAGATGCGGGAAGAGATTGAACGACTGGAACACCAGCCCGAGACGCCGGCGCACCCGCACCGGGTCTACCGAGGGATCCGTGATGACCTCGCCGTCAAGCAGGACGTCGCCGTCGTCGATCTCCTCGAGCAGGTCGATGCACCGCAGCAGCGTCGACTTGCCCGACCCGGACGCGCCGATCAGCGCGATCGCCTCGTGCTCCTGCAACGCGAGGTCGATGCCGCGCAGGACCTGAGCCTGGCCATAGGCCTTGGTCACGCCCTTTACCTCGACCACTGCGGGCGTCATGCCGCCGGTCCCGCGCTGCGGCGCAACCGGTCGCGCGCCTGCATCCGGTCGACCACCCGGGCCAGCGGGACGGTCACAAGCAGGTAGAGCGACGCGGCGGCGAGCAGCGGCGTGTAGTTGAAGGTCGACGAGGCGTCGATCTGGGCCACCCGGAAGGCCTCGAGCGGACCGAGGATCGAGACGAGCGCCACGTCCTTTTGCAGGGCGATGAAGTCGTTGAGCAGTGGCGGCACCACGCGGCGCACGGCCTGCGGCAGGATCACGAACCGCGTGGACTGGATGTCCGTGAGGCCGAGCGCGAGGGCGGCCGAGCGCTGGTCGGGATGGACCGAGTCGATGCCGGCCCGGTAGACCTCGGCCACGTAAGCCGCGTATGACAGCGCCAGCGCGGCGCCGCCCAGCACCACCGGGTCGCTGGGCAGCCCCGGCAGCTCGAGCGCCGGCACGCCGAATCCGATCAGGTAGACGACCAAGATCACCGGAACGCCGCGGAAGATGTCGGTGTAGGTGGCGGTGATCAGGCGCACCGGAAAGAGCGCGGGGGCGCGAGTCGAGCGCGCGACGGCCACCGCGAGGCCGAGGACGAGGACCACGACCTCGACGGTCATGAAGATCTTGATGTCGAGCCAGAAGCCGTCGAGCACCCTGGGAAACGAGTCCTTGAAGGCGGTCCAGTCGAAGAAGGTGGCCTTGACGGTCGACCAGCCCTTGCTTGTCAGGATCAGCGCCGCGAGCGCACCGAGGACGACGACCGTCGAGAACGCCGAGATCGCCGCGCCGCGCGCCGCCCGCCGGCGGCGGGCGGCTTCGCGCACAGCGCGGCGGTCAGGGTTCAGCGCAGCTCCGGAGCCCCTGCGGCGGCGCCCATCCACCTGTTTGTGATCTCCTCGAGCTGGCCGCTCGACTCGAGCTTGTCGAGCGCCTGGTCGGCGCACGGCGTGAGCGTCGAGCCCTTCGCGAACAGCAGGCCGAACGAGTCGCCGCCGGGCGCGCTGAACTGGCCGACGATCTTCGACCCGGGCACCTGGGCGGCCGTGAGGTAAAAGGCCGTTGGCAGGTCGACGACGACGGCGTCCACCTGGTTCTGCTTGAGGGCCGTCACGACGTCGTTGGAGTCGTTGAAGACCTTGACCTCCTCCAGCGGATTGATCACCTGCTGCGCCGCGTCGAGGCTGGTGGTACCGATCTGGACGCCGATGGTCGCGTCCTCCAAATCGGCGAGCGTCTGCACGTTCGCCAGATCAGAGCCCTTCCCGACCACCACGGCTTGCGGCGCGACGTAATACGGCCGCGAGAAGTCGACGACCTTCTCGCGCGGCGGCGTTATCGAGATCTGGTTGATGTCGAAGTCGAAGTCCTTGGGCCCGGGGGCATAGGAGGAGTTGAAGGGAACGACCGTCCATTTGACGTCGGCCTTGTCGAACCCGAGCTCGTCGGCAACCGCATAGGCGACGGCGCTCTCGAAGCCCTTCCCGTTCGTGGGATCGTCGTCCTCGAAGTACGGAGGGAAGGCGGGCTTGTCGGTGCCCACGGTCAGCGTGCCCGGCGACTGCGTCTCGAGTTGATCCTTGGCGCAGGCCGAGGCCTTCTCCTCGGTGGTGTTCGCGGACCCGCCGCCATCGTCATCGTCGTCGTCCGAGCCGCAGGCGGCCAGCGCGAAGAGAGCGGCAACGATCAATGCGAGGGCGATGAGCCGGTAGCTCCGAAGCATGCGAGTCCCCTTGGTAGTTCGCCGACGCCGCGAGACTACCGGGACGGGTTCACGGCCCGAGCGGTTAGGGTGCCGTGGCGTGGGCGTGATCGACGACCTGCTCGCCAACAACGAGGCCTACTCGGCCTCCCTGCCGGAACGGCATCTGGATGTCCGCCCCAGCCGCCGGCTGGCCATCGTCACGTGCATGGACGCGCGCCTCGACGTCTTCTCCGCGCTGGGCCTGAGCTACGGCGAGGTGCACATCCTCCGCAACGCCGGCGGGGTCATCACCGATGACGTGATCCGCTCGCTGGCGGTCTCCCAGCGGCGGCTGGGCACGCGCGGCGTGATGCTCATCCACCACACCAATTGCGGCATGCAGACGCTCACCGACGACGGGTTTCGAGCCGAGCTGCAGGAGGCGACGGGCGTGGCGCCCTCGTTCGCCATCGAGTCGTTCTCCGACCTCGATTCGGCCGTGCGCCAATCCATCCTGCGCGTCCGTCGCTCGGACTTCCTGCTGCACCGCGACATGGTTCGCGGCTTCGTATATGACGTGGACACTCACGCGCTGCGCGAGATCCTCGTCGACGCCGCTTAAAGCCCGGCGCCGCGGCGACCGATTACCTCCGTATGGATCTTCGTGCGGCCGGCGCGAGGCGGAGCCCAGGTGCCGATTCAGTCCGAGCCGCGAAACCCAACCGCCCATGGATCGATCATTGGATTGAGACCTGTCGAGAACTCTCGGCCCTCAAGGTCTCGCATCCGATGATGGACGCGGTCATCGACGAGGTCGACGGCCGCATGATCCGGATCGGCGACAAGTGGCTGGCCGACTTCGCCTCCTGCAACTACCTGGGCTTCGACCTCGACCGCGAGATCATCGACGCGATCCCCGCCTATCTCGACGCATGGGGCACCCATCCCAGCTGGTCGCGCCTGCTGGGCAGTCCGGTCCTCTACGAGCAGATCGAGGAGCGCCTCACGGAGCTGCTCGGCTGCGAGGACTCATTGGTGCTGCCCACGATCACTCACATTCATACGGCCGTGATCCCGCTGCTGGCCGCCTCGGGGACCATCTTCCTCGACTCGCGCGCCCACAAGACGATCTACGACGGCTGCCAGGTCGCGCGCGCGCGTGGAGCGGCGGTCCGGCGTGTTCGCGTCGAGGACCCCGATCACCTGGCTGAGCTACTGCGCGCGGAGCGCGATCCGACCCGGCTCGTCTGCATGGATGGCGTAAACAGCATGACCGGCAACGCGCCCGACATCCGCGCCTTCGCCGAGGTTGCTCGGCGCTATGGAGCTCTGCTCTACGTCGATGACGCACACGGGTTCGGCGTAATCGGCGAACGCAGTCTGGACGAGTCGTGCGACTACGGGGTTCGCGGCAACAGCGTGATCCGGCACTGCGGCGAGACCTACGACGACATTGTGCTGGTGGCCGGCTTCTCAAAGGCCTACTCCTCGCTGCTGGCCTTCATCGCGTGTCCCACCGAGGTGAAGGACATGCTCAAGGTCGCCGCCTCGCCCTACCTCTACTCGGGGCCATCGCCGGTGGCGTCGCTGGCCACGGTGCTAACCGGCTTCGATGTGAACGAGCAGCGCGGCGACGAGCTCCGGCGCACGCTTTTCGAGCGCACCGGGCGGGTGCTCGACTGCCTCGAGCGGCTCAACGTGCACACGCCCAACCGCTCCGGCTTTCCGATCATCGAGATCCCGCTTCGCGACCACCGCCGCGTCGATGCCGCGGGCCGGATGCTGTTCGAGCATGGGGTCTACGTCACCCTGGCGGCCTACCCGCTCGTCCCCAAGGAGGAGGTCGGGTTTCGCGTACAGGTCACCGCGCTCAACACCGACAGCGAGATTGACAGCCTGATGGAGGCCCTGGAGGAGCTCGCCGAGCGTGGCGAGCTGCGCACTTGTGACGAGGCCGAGGCGGCGATGGAACGCGCGGCATGAGATGAAGGCGCTAGCCGCGCGTCTGCGGGCCGTCCCGCTCTGGCAGTCCTACCTGATCGGCGCCGCCATCGTCCTCGCGCTCTTCGTGTTCGTTCCGCCGTTCGCCGGCAGCGGGCCGGTTTTCAACCTCTTTGGGCTGTCCCCGGTCGTGGCGATCCTCTTCGGGGTCCATCGCTACAAGCCCGCGTCGCGGGCCCCGTGGCTGTGGTTTGCCTTCGGCTTCGCGCTCTTCTGGCTCGGCGATCTTTACACCTACAGCTACCCGCGGCTGTTGGGCAAGGAGGTGGGCTTCCCGTCGATCGGCGACGGGTTCTACCTGTTCGTGTACCCGGCGCTGATGGCCGGCCTCGTGATCCTGATCCGCCGCCGTAACCCCGAGAGGGATCGTGCCGCCGCGATCGACTCGTTGATCATGAGCCTCGGGCTCGCGCTGCTGTCCTGGGTCCTGCTGATCCAGCCCTACGTCCACGAGGACACGCTCTCGCTGAGCGCGAAGGTAGTCTCGATCGCCTACCCGCTCGGTGACATCCTGCTGCTGGCGGCGGCGATCCGGCTCGCGGTCGACTCCGGCAAGCGCCTGCCGGCCTTCTACCTCATGGTCGGGGCGATCATCGCGCTGCTCGCGACCGACTTCGCCTACGGGCTCGTGACGCTCGAGGGCGCGTACGACAACCAGGTCTGGCTCGACGTGGGCTGGATCAGCTTCTACGTACTCTGGGGCGCTGCCGCGCTGCATCCCTCCATGCGCGAGCTCCAGCACGCCGCCCCGGAGCGGCGTGAGACGAGGCTCACCCCGGCGCGGCTTGTACTGCTCACGATCGCGTCGCTGATGGCGCCGATCGTGGGACTCGTCAACGATCCGGGAGGCGAGCGCTTCGTCAGCGACGCCGCCGCGATCCTGCTCTTCGCTCTGGTGGTCACCCGAATGGCCGGCCTGGTGCGCCAGCAGGAGCGCTCGGTCGACCGAGAACGCATCCTCAGCGCGGCGGGTGCCGAGCTCGTGGCCGCGACCAGCCGCGACCAGATCTACCAAGCCGCGCTCGGCGCGGTGCGTGCGCTTGCCGGAGACAGTCCGGCTCGTCTCTGCCTGATCGAGGACGGCCAGGTGGTGGTGGCCGCCGCCGCCGGCGATCGCGACGGCGCGGGAGACGGCTGGTCGGTTCGGTCAAGCACCGCCACGTCACTGATCGCCCTCGCCAAGGGCACCGATGCGGCCGCGAGCGTCTCCTCCGAGGGGCGCGAGGATCTTCGCCTGCCCGCGACGGCTGAGCGGGCCTTTGTGCTCGGCCTCTCGGTTCGCACCGAGACGCGCGGGTTGCTGGTCATCGCCACCGAGACGACCTCACGAGCCCTGCGCGGCAGCTTCGATGCGCTCGCGACCGAGGTCTCGCTTGCGCTCGAGAGCGCGGCCCTGACCGAGGAGGTCCACCGCCGCCGCGGCGAAGCTCGCTTCTCGTCGCTCGTGCAGCATGCAAGCGACCTCATCACAGTGCTGGACGCCGGGGCAACGGTCGTCTATCAGAGCCCTTCGATAGAGCGTGTCCTCGGCTACCGCTCCGACGAGATCGTCGGCACGCGCTTCGACCGGCTCCTCCACGCGGGCGAGGAGGGACGTCTCCCGCTCGTGCTTGCGGGCGGCACGGCCCTGGGCGGCCCCGAGACCGAGGTGCTCGAGTGCAAGCTGCGCCACCGCGACGGCAGCTTGCGCCACTTCGAGGTCCTCTACACCGACCTGCTCAACGACGAGAACGTGCGCGGCATAGTCCTGAACAGCCGCGACGTGAGCGAGCGCAAGGCGTTTGAGAGCCAGCTCGAGCACCAGGCCTTCCACGACTCCGTCACCGGGCTTCCCAACCGGGCGCTGTTCGTCGAGCGCGCTCGCCACGCGGTCGCCCGGATGCTGCGCGACCACAGCGGGCTGGCCGTCCTGTTCCTCGACCTCGACGACTTCAAGACGATCAATGACAGCCTCGGCCACGCCGCCGGCGACTCGGTCCTCCTCGAGGTGGCCAAGCGCCTCGCCGCGAGCGTCCGCGCGGGCGACACCGCGGCCCGGTTCGGGGGCGACGAGTTCGCGATTCTGCTCGAGGACGTCTCCGGCGCACAGGAGGCGGCCGACACCGCCGAACGAATCCTCGAGTCGCTGGAGGATTCGGTGCGTATCGAGGGCATCGACCTGGTCGTCCGCTGCAGCCTCGGCATCGCCGTCGCCGAGGGCGAGGTCGCCATCGACGCCGATGAGCTGATCCGAAACGCGGACGCCTCGATGTACATCGCAAAGCGCGAGGGCAAGGGCGGCTACCGCTTGTTCGAGCCGGCCATGCACGAGGGCGTGCTCGAACGGCTCGAGCTGCGCGCGGATCTCCAGCGGGCCATGACGTCGGGGCAGCTCGAGCTGAACTACCAGCCGGTGGTCCGCCTGTCGGACTGCGGAGTCACCGGCGTGGAGGCACTGCTGCGCTGGCGCCACCCCGAGCGCGGCCTGATACCCCCGGACGTGTTCATTACGCTCGCCGAGGAGATGGGCCTGATCGTGCCGATCGGCCGCTGGGTGCTGCGCGAGGCCTGTCGCCAGGGCAGCGCGATCCAGGCGCTGATGCCCTCCGATCCGCCGCTCTCGATGAGCGTCAACCTCTCGGTGAAGCAGCTTCAGTACAGCGATATCGCCGCAGACGTTCGAGAGGCGCTCGCCGAGTCGGGACTGCCGGCGGGCACCCTCACGCTCGAGATAACTGAGACGGTGATGATGACCGACACCGAGCTAGGCGTACAGCGGCTCGATGAGCTCAAGGCACTCGGCGTCCGGCTCGCCATGGACGACTTCGGCACGGGGTACTCCTCACTCAGCTATCTCAGCCGCCTCCCGGTGGACGTGATCAAGATGGACCGCTCGTTCCTGAGTTCGGGGGCATCGCCCCAGCAGTCGGCCCTGGCCAGTGCCGTGGTCGCGCTCGGCGAAACGCTCCATCTCGACGTCGTGGCCGAGGGAATCGAGCTCCACGCCCAGTGGATCGGCCTGCGCGAGCTCGGCTGCGACCTTGGCCAGGGCTTCCTCTTCGCCCGCCCGATGGACGCTGAGGCGACGCTCGACTATCTGCGCGAGGCGGCCTCTGGGAACCGGTGTCCGGTCGCGCCCAGCTCGGCCGATGCACCATAGCTACGAAGGGCTCGACCGGCCCGGTGGCTTCAGCCGCGTTCGGCTCCTCGTCCCGCTGAAGCACCGCGACTTCCGCCTGTTGTGGAGCGGCATGTGCGCTTCTCTTCTCGGCGACGGCGTCTTCCTGGTCGCGATTGCCTGGCAGGTGTACGTCCTCTCGAACGCGCCCGCCGCGCTGGCCGTCGTGGGGATCGCGATGACCGTGCCCACGATCGTCTTCCTGCTGGTCGGCGGCGTGGTGAGCGACCGCTTCGATCGCCGCCGCGTGATGCTGGCCGCCGACGTCGTTCGCGGCCTCGCCGTCGGGGGGATGGCGGCGCTCTCGCTGACCGGGGCGCTCGAGATCTGGCACATCGTGGGGCTCGTGGCGGTGTACGGCGCCGGCCAGGCTTTCTTCGCTCCCGCTTTCGACGCGATCGTGCCGGACATCCTGCCCGAGTCGGAGCTCCCGCAGGCGAACTCGCTCGACCAGTTCGTGCGCCCGCTTGCGCTGAGGCTCGCGGGCCCGGCCCTCGGCGGCGTGCTGATCGAGGTCGTGGGCGTGGGCTCGGCGTTCGCGCTCGACGCGATCTCGTTCGCGGTGTCCGGCGGCTGCCTGCTCGCGATGACATCGCGGCCGCGCTTTGTGGCCTCACAGAACCCCTCGTTCATCAGCGACGTCAAGGCCGGCTTTGCCTTCGTGCGCAGCCGCGTATGGCTGTGGGGCACCTTCGTGAGCGCCGCGTTCGCCTATCTGCTCTTCATGGGGCCGGTCGAGGTGCTGCTGCCCTACCTCGTCAAGAACGAGCTCAACGGGAGCGCGGCGGACCTGGGCGCCGTCTTTGCGGCCGGCGGTATCGGGTCGCTCGGCTGTGCGGTCGTGATGGGACAGACCGGCTTGCCGCGGCGCGACATCACGTTCATGTACCTGGCCTGGACGCTGGCGACTGTCGCCGTGATCGGCTACGGGCTGGCCTCCGCGGTTTGGATGCTGATGCTCGCCAGCCTCGCCTTCAACGGGCTGGAGACCGCGGGCACGATCGTCTGGGCGACGGTCAAGCAGCGACACGTGCCGCCCGAGCTGCTAGGCCGTGTGTCGAGCTTCGACTGGCTGATCTCGATCGGCCTGCTCCCGCTGTCGTTCGCGCTGACGGCGCCGGTGAGCGCGGCGATCGGCGCGCAGACCACGCTGGTCGTGGCGGGCGCGCTCGGCGCGGTCGTGACCTTTGCCGCGCTGCTGCTCCCGGGGATGCGGTCAGTCGAGGAGCGGGCAGTCGAGGAGCGCCCGCCGGCGCTCGTGTCCGGGTCTGCCGCCGGCTGAGCCGGCTGGCTGGGTCCTCAACTAGCCGCTCGTGCGCGCCTCACGCTCGGCTCGTTCAACGGTCCGCGCAACCTCCACGCGCGAGGACACGCCGAGCTTGCGGAACAGGTTGCGCATGTGCGCCTCCACGGTCTTCAGGCTGACGAACAGCTCCGCGGCAATCTCGCGGTTGGTCTTGCGGTCGACCACCAGCAGCGCCACCTGCAGCTCGCGCTCGCTGAGCGACGCGAGGCCTGCGTCACCGCCGTCGCCCGCCCGGGTGCGCCGGTGGATGTGACGGCCCAGCTTGCGCAGTTCGCGCTCGGCCGCGTCACGGTACCGGAGCGCGCCGGAGGCCTCCAGGGCAGCGGCGGCGCGCTCGAGCTCTGTCACGGCAGAGTCATCATCGCCCGCTTGTGCGAGCGCCTGACCGGCGAGGATTCTCGACAACGCGGCCTCGACCACCGCGCCGGACCGGTCTGCAGCGGCCGCGGATGCAAGCGCTCGCTCGGCGGCCGCCGCCGGCTCGCCGCCGTCGAGGGCTACTGCCGCCGCCGCGCGCTTCGCCCACGCCGCGGCGATCGGCAGCCCAACCCGCGAGGCGGCGGTCTCGGCGAAAGCGGCCGCGCGGGCGGCGCTCTCGCGCCGGCCGAGCGCCAACTGGCAGCGCGTGAGGAGCTCGAGGGCGTGTGCCCGCCAGCCAACCGGGATGAGCGTCAGCTCCTCGCCCCCGGCCGAGCCGAGGAGAACCTCCACGGCGCGTGCGGGCTCACCGGCCGGCAGCAAGGCGGCCGCCAGCCCCACGGCGGGGTACGCGGAGACGAAGTTCTCTTCTCCCAGCTCCCGGGTCAGCTCCACGGCCTCCTCCGCGGTCCGCAGCGCGGTCTCCAGGTCTCCGGCGGCCAGTGAGGCCGACGACCGTATGTGCAGTCTCCACGCGAGATCCTGAGGGATCTCGGTGAGCCGCGCCGATTCGATACCGCCGTCGATCAGCTCGATGGCCTCGGCAAGCCTGCCGCGCATGAAATGTGCCGAGGCCAGGGTCGGAATGAGCGTGGGGAACTGCTGTCCGGTTGCGCGGGCCACCCTCAGCGCGCGCTCGGCATGGGCGCCTGCCTCGTCGTAGCGGTCCATGTAGAGCTCCGCGGCCGCCAAGTGGGCGGCAGCATCGATGCGCCCGGCGAGTTCGTCGTCAGACATCGACTCGACCAGAGCCGCCGCCTGGGTACGGGTGACCTCGGCTGCTTGGATCGCTCCCCCCCACGCACGCGCGAGCGTGAGCACCGCGGCCGCGGTCGCCGTGAGCGGAAGGTCATCGAGCGGTTGCGCGAGCTCGAGCGCACGCTCGGCCGCATCGCACATCGAATCGAAGTCCGCGCGAAACAGGCCGTCGAACGCAAGCACGATCACCAGCGCAACCGCCTCGGGAGCGCTGGCATCCGGGATCCGGTTCAGGGCTTCCGTGATGCGAGCGCGCGCCTCCGCGTAGCGGCCGAGCATGTGTTCCACGCCCGCACACGCCACGGTCAGCCTGACGCCCACGGCTACCAACCCGTCTGGTACGAGCCCGATGCTTTCCAGCAGGTCGGCGCGGCTTTCTTCGAGGCGTCCCATGGCACCGAGGGCCTCGGCTCGCGCCAGCAGCAGATCGACCCGCTCGGCGGGCGGTGCGCTCTCGGGAAGGAGGCGCAGAGCGGCGCCGAACCAGCGGGCGGCGCTGGCGGGAGCGCGCAGCATTGAGGTTCGGCCGGCCTCCTGCAGCAGCGCGAGGGCAGCCGGATCGCCGTGGCGGGCGGCCAGCTCGACATGATGCGCGCGCCCGGCCGCGGAGGCCCCTCGCGCCGCAAGCGCATCCGCGCAGCGTTCGTGGGCGAGCAACCGCCAACCGCCGGGCGCGCTCCCGTAGACAGCGCGGCGCACCAGCGGGTGGCGAAACCGGAATCGGCGCGGCACGTCGGTAAACCGGACGAGGTCGAGCTCGAGCAGCTCATCGAGCGCCCGCACCGCCTCGTCCTCGCGGGTGGCGGCCGCCGCAGCGGCCAGGTCGGGCTCGAACGGGTCGCCCGCAACCGCCGCGCCCTCCAAGAGCGTGCGCGTGGGCTTGGACAGCAACCCAAGCTCCTCGGTCAGCGCCGCCGCCACAGCCTGCGGCACCTCGCTGCCCCAGGGCGCATCCGCGGCGTCCGTCAGTGCGCCGGCGGCCCGCCGAGGCGAGCGCGCGAGCTGCTGGAGGTAGAACGGGTTGCCGCCGCTCTCCTCGTACAAGCCATCGACCAGGGCGTGGTCGACGCTTTCCCCAAGGAGCCGTTCGGCCTCGTCGCGCTCCAGTCCCGCGAGCTCGATGCGCGTCAGCGAGCCGACGCGATCGGCGCGCTCGAGGGCCACCGCAAGGCGCCCGGGCAACTGTCTCGGCCGGGCGGCCAGAGCAAGCAATACAGCGGCCGTGGGCGGCCGGCGCAGCAGGGCACTGAGCAGCTCGACCGAGGCCGAATCCGCCCAATGCAGGTCGTCGAGTGCGAGGACGAGCGGCTTGGTCGCCGCCACCCGCTCCAGCAGGTCCCGCACGGCGCGGTGCGCGCGATAGCGCTCGTCGTGGAGAGGCGTGGCTCCCGCACCGGAGAGATCCGACAGCGAGGGAAGAACACGGGCCAGTTCGGTGCGCACCTCGCCGTCCAGCGACTCGAGGCGGCGAGGGTCAAGGCCGGCGACGTACTCGTCGAGCGCGTCCACGAAGACCCAGAACGGCAGGTCACGCTCGAGCTCCGAGGCACTGCCCGAGAGCACGATGAAGCCACGTGCGTCGGCGCGCGTCCCCAGCTCGCCCAGGAGGCGGGTCTTGCCGATGCCGGGTTCTCCGACGACGAGGAGCGCCCGGGCCTCTCCTCCATCCAGCTCCGCCACGGCGCCGTCCAGCGAGCCGACCTCTGCGGCACGCCCGACTAGGTGCTCCGCGACCTGGGCCATGCGGCTCGGGGCGAGCATATCCCGCGCCGAATTAGGGTCGCAAATCAGGGTCGCACCCCAATGTCAGGGCTGGGAAGCGCTGGGACGCTCGTCGCATGCCTCGCTACCTGCTCCACCACCACCACGAGCCGCACGAGTGCGGCATCGCGTTCGCCTCCTTCAAGGGCCATGACAGCTCGCTCCGCCACCGGGCGGCGCTGGCCTCATGCCCCTCGGGCGGCCACGCGATCTGGTGGGCAGTGGAGGCCACGACCGAGGTGGCAGCGCTGCGGCTACTCCCGTTCTTCGTCGCCGAGCGCTCCACCGCGACCAGGGTCAGCGAGGTCGAGATCCCGTGACCGCCGGGAACGCCAACCCAAAGGAGAAGCAGATGTCACGCCCAACACAGCCCTACCCCCGGCGCTGGCAGGCGCTGATCGTCCTTGCGCTCAGCCTGCTGGTGGTTTCACTCGACAACACCATCCTCAACGTCGCGCTGCCGACGATCCGCGAGGAGCTCGATGCGAGCTCGAGCCAGCTGCAGTGGATCGTCGACAGCTACCTGCTGGTCTTCGCCGGGCTGCTGCTTGCGGCCGGGACCCTTGGTGACCGCTTCGGCCGCCGCCGAGCGCTGTTCACGGGACTTGGGATCTTTGGCATCGGCTCACTTTGCGCAGCGGTCTCGAGCAGCTCCACGGAGTTGATCGCTTCGCGCGCACTGATGGGCGTCGGGGCCGCGGCGATCATGCCGACGACCCTCTCGATCCTCACGAACATCTTCCCGAAGCACGAGCGGCCCAAGGCGATCGCGATCTGGGCGGCCGTGTCAGGGATGGGCATCGCCATCGGACCGATTTCGGGCGGGTGGCTGATCGAACACTTCGACTGGAGCAGCGTCTTTCTCGTCAACCTGCCCGTCGTTCTGGGGTGCCTGATCGCCGGGGCAATGCTGATTCCCGATTCGCGCGACCCGCAGTCTCCGCGGCTCGACTTCCCCGGTATTGGCCTCTCGATAGCGGGCCTGACGGCCATCGTGTGGGCCCTGATCGAGGCGCCCGAGCGCGGCTGGACCAGCCCGGTCATCCTGACCGCCTTCGCGGCGGGAGCCGTGATCGCTGCGACCTTCATCGTGTGGGAGCGGCAGATCGCCCATCCCATGCTCGACGTGGGCGTGTTCCGCAACCTGCGCTTCAGCGCGGCCAGCCTGTCGATCACCTTAGTGTTCTTCGCGCTCATGGGCGTCATGTACTTCCTCACCACGTACCTACAGTCGGTGATGGGCTACACGGCGCTCGAGGCTGGAGTCCGGATGGCCCCGATCGCGGCCGGCCTGATCGTCGCGTCGAAGCTCTCGGTGGCACTGAGCGCCCGGCTCGGGACGAAGGCCGTGGTGGCCGGAGGCCTGCTCATCGTGGGCATCTCGCTTGGCGCATTCACGGCGATCGAGGTCGATACCCCGTACTTCACCAAGGTCTGCGGCGCGCTGACGATGATGGGCGTGGGGATGGGACTAGCGATGGCGCCGGCCACCGACGCGATCATGGGCGCGCTTCCCCAGGCCAAGGCGGGCATCGGCTCGGCGATGAATGACGTCGTTCGCGAGGTGGGAGGCACGCTGGGCGTGGCCGTGCTCGGCAGCATCGTGAGCACCAGCTACGCGGCGAGCATGGACGACGCCACGGCCGCGCTGCCCGAGCGGGCCGCCGAGGCGGCGAGCGACAGCGTCGGCGCCGCCCACGAGATCGCCGCCGAGGCCGGTGGATCGGGGAGCGCCAAGCTCATCGCGTTGGCCGACCAGTCGTTCGTTGACGCTATGACAACGGCCGCCGGTCTGGCCGCTGGCGTGGCGCTGGCGGGTGCGCTGGTGGCCGCGGCCTTCCTGCCCTCCCTAGCCGGGGCCGAATCCCAGGCGGGGGACCAGGAGCTCCTGGAGGCGGCCGCCGCGTGACGCGCGCGGCCAAGTCCTGACCAACCTCGATCGGCCCGGGCGGCCGCCCAGTGGCGCCCGGGCCGGAAAGGTTTGTGGCTCCGCCTCACGATGTCAGGCGCGCAGCGCCTCGAGAGCGGCCGCCACGCCCGGCCGCCGCTCGGCGCCCCGGCGAGCGAGCGCCCACACGTGGCGGCTGGGCGGCTCCGGTACGGCCCTCGCGTAGCGCACGCCCTCCGCGCCGCAGCAGGCCAGCACGGGCAGCAGTGCGACGCCCGCGCCGGAGGCCACGAGCGCATGGATCAGCAGGGCGTCGTCGGCGCGGTGCGCCACATGTGGCGCAAAGCCGGCGGATCGGCAGGCCAGCTCCACGGCGGCCGCGAACTGGGTTCCCGCGAGTCCGATGATCCAGGGCGCCTCCGCGAGCTCGGCGAGCGGCACCGGGTCGGACCGGCCGCCGGGCTGCAGGACGAGGCACAGCGGTTCCTCGAGCAGCAGATGCGACGCGAGGCCTCCTGTTGGCGCGGACTCCACGTCGCCGTAGCTCTCCGACACCAGCAGGTCGAGCTCTCCGGAGCGCAGCAGGGCGATGCCGTCCTCCGGCTCGTGCTCGCGCACGCTGCAGGAGAGGTCCGGGTGCCGCCGGGCCAGCTCGCGGGCCGCCGGCACGACCAGGCCGGTCGCGGCGCTCGGAAACGAGCCGATCACGACCTCACCGCGGACCGTCTGCTGCTCCGCAGCGAGCTCGGCCTCGGCCGCGTCGAGCTCGGCCAGCACCCGGTCGGTGCGCGCCACCAGGGCGTGAGCGGCGGGGGTGAGGCGCACGCGCCGGCCGTCGCGCTCGAGTAGCGCCAGTCCCACCTCGCGCTCGAGCTGCGACAGCGACTGCGATACGGCCGACGCCGTGTAGCCGACGCCTCGCGCGACCTCCGCGATCGTGCCGCGCCGCGCGAGCTCGCTCAGGAGCCGGAGTCGCCGCACGTCGAGCATTGTTCAGCTCAGCTTACGCCCACCTCAAGCGCTTGATGCTTGTGCTTATGGCCGGACGGCCCGATACTCCCGCGTTCCGTTGGCCCCAGACCGCCAGCCAGAGCGCTACGAGCCGCTTCCGTCCGTCGCCGAGCTTCCCGGGTGGATCTGGCGCAGGACAGGCCGTGGCCTTCGGATCCTGATCGCCTGTTTGCTGCTCGCCGGCGTCGCGCTGGCCCTGATCCTCGCGGCGGACATCAGCCAGACCAAGCGCGAGGACGCCGACGTGCAACGCCGTCGCGAGGCCGAGGCGAGAGCACAGCGCACCCGTGAGCTGCGGGCCGAGCAGCGGCCGCGTCTCGGAAGCTTCGAATCGGTGGCGGCGCCGGGCGCGGACGCGGCCAGGCGCCTCGAAGTGCGCGCCGACCAGATCGACGAGCTCGCCGGGGCAATCGCGGCCGACGCCCGCCGGCGTGTCCGGACGGGAGCTCTCGAAGGCCCGATTTTGCGTGTCGACTGCGAGCCGTTCCCCCGCACGGTGGCGGGCGTGGGTGCGCACGAGAACCTCTCACGCCGGGACGGCCGCTATTCGTGCATCGCGATCACATCCGAATCCGAAGGGACCGGCGTCGTTGGGGCAATACTCGGACACCCCTACCGGGCGCTCGTGCACTTCGACACCGGTCGCTATGGCTACTGCAAGGTCTCGGGCCAGGCAGGGCCGTCGCGCGAGCAGCTCGTGACCACGCCGCAGGCCTGCGGTGGGAGGTAGCGAACCCTGGGTCCAGGCGCTCGGCACGTATGAATGCCCGACCATGAAGCGGGCTCGCCGCGATAGGGTCGGACCGATATGCAGATCGGCAAGGGCGGGCCCGCTGTCAGCCACATGAGCCAGGCCTATCCCGACAGGGTCGAGGTGCGCGGGCGCGACCTCTGCGGCGACCTGATGGGCAGGCTCAGCTTCACCGAGTACTTCCACCTGCTGCTGACCGGCGACGAGCCGACCGAAGAGCAGCGCTTTTTTCTCGACCTGCTGCTCGTCGCAATCGCCGAGCACGGGATGATGCCAACCAACGTCGCGGCTCGCATGACCCTCGCGGCCGACCCCGAGTCGCTGCAGGGCGCGGTCGCGGCGGGAATCCTCGGCTGCGGTCCGGTCATCCTCGGCACATCGGAGGCGTGCGCACTGCTGCTCGATGAGGCGCGGCAACAGGTGGACGGAGGGGGGACGCCGGCGGAGGTCGCCGCGAAGATCGTGCGCCCCATCCATGCTTCCGGCGGCAAGGTACCGGGGTTCGGCCATCCGGTTCACCGGCCGCTCGACCCGCGCGCGGAGCGGATTCTCGAGCTCGCTGATCAACACGGGGTGAGCGGGCCCCACGTGCTGCTCGCGCGTCAGTTCCGCGATGCCGTCGCCGAGGTCTGCGGCAAGCCGCTGACGATGAACGTGTCCATGCCGATCGCGGCGGTGATGCTCGACCTCGGGTTCTCGCCTGCCACCGTGAAAGCGGTTCCGATTCTCGCGCGCACGGCAGGCCTGCTCGCCCATCTGGCCGAGGAGCAGCAGCGTCCGCTGGGCTTCCTGATGGCGGGGCGGGCCGAGCGGGCAATCGAATACGAGGCCTCGCCGCGCGAAGGCCTCGCCTGATGCCGTCCGGGGCCGAGACCCGCCCCTGGGCAGAGCAGCTCGCCGCCGACGATGCCCGCTATCGCAGCCAGGTCGCCTATCTCTTCGAACGCTCGGCCTTTTATCGCGAGAAGCTCGCGGCGGCGGGCTTTGCCTCCGCCTCTGACGCGGGCGGGCTCACGGAGATCGTGCGGCTGCCGCTCACCGAGAAGCGCGAGATCAGGGCGACGTGCACGCCCGAGAACCCGATCGGGGCGCACCTGTGTGCGACGCGGTCCGAGATCGTACGGATCTACTCGACGAGCGGCACGACCGGCACTCCCAGCTATATACCGCTGACCGCGGCCGATCTCCACAACTGGGTGACCGCGTCCGCGCGGAGCTACGGAGCGTCGGGCGTCACCGCCGGCCAGCGGATCGTCAGCACCTACGGCGCCGGGCCGTTCGTGGCGGGCGCGGCCCTCGCCGCCTTCGAGCGCATCGGTCTCTGTCACGTGCCGGTCGGCACCGGCAACAGCGAGCGCCTTATGCTCGCGATCGAGCTGCTGTGCCCCGAGGCCGCGGCGCTGACGCCCTCCTACGCGGCCTATCTCATCGAGTGGGCGGCGGAGCACAACGTCGATCTGCGGGCGTCGAGCGTCGAGCGCCTGCTCGTTGCCGGTGAGCCGGGCGGCGGGGAGCCGGCCTTTCGCGCAAAGCTGGAGGAGGGCTGGGGCGCGAGAGTCACCGAGGCGATGGGCATCGGCGACATCGGCGTGTCGCTCTGGGGCGAGTGCGAGGAGCGTGACGGCATGCACCTGGGCGCGCGCGACTTCGTTCACGCCGAGCTGATCGAGCCGGAGACCGGCGACGCGCTCGAGATCGACGATGGGGCGACCGGCGAGCTCGTGCTGACCCACCTCCAGCATCGGGCTGCGCCCCTGCTGCGGTTTCGCACGCGCGATCACGTCCAGTTTCGGACGAGCCCGTGCGGGTGCGGTCGTACGAGCCCGCGGGTGCGGTGCATCGGGCGAACCGACGACATGCTCATCGTCCGCGGGGTCAACGTCTTCCCCTCAGCCGTCCGGGAGGTGGTGAGCGCGTTCGCGCCCCAGGTCAGCGGTCATATCCTCGTCAAGCCGCGGGCGGACGGCGTGAAGCAGGAGCCGCCGCTTCCGGTCAGCGTCGAGCTGGCGCCTGGTGCCACGGCCGATGTCGCGCTTGCGGAAGCGATCCGCGCGAAACTGCGCGAGCTGCTCGTGGTGCAGGCGCGCGTCGATCTCGTTCCTTCGGGAAGCCTCGCGCGCACCGACTACAAATCGAAACTGGTCGAGCACTGAGCTCGAATTAGAGGAGGCCCATGCGAAAGCTCCAGAGCCAGGGTGTTCACCACATCACGATCGTCGGCGCCGGGCGTCAGACCTCCATCGACTTCTGGGAAGGCGTGCTGGGCATGCCGTTCGTCTTCGATCAGCCCAACCTCGACAACGAGTCCGAGAGCCATCTCTACTTCGACCCGGGCGACGGGCGCCTGATCACCGTCTTCACCAACGAGGAGCGCGAGGCCGATCCGAGCCGGACTCCGACGGACCCCGGCTGCGTGCACCACCTCGCGTTCTCGGTATCGAAGGCCAGCTTCGATCAGGCGGTCGAGCGGCTCGACGAGCGCAATATCCGCCACAGCGGGGTCAAGGACCGCGGCTTCATGGACTCGATCTACTTCGAGGACCCGCTCGGCCTGCTGATCGAGCTCGCGTCCTATCGCTTCGAGCCACCGTTCGGCCACACGCACGCCGACGTGCTGCTCGAAGCGCACAGGCTCCGCGTAGAGCGCGGCGACTACAACATCGCCCAGGTCCACCTCGCCGATGCCATCGAGACGCTTGCCCGGCGATCACGGGCGTCGCTGTCG
>JBEVKF010000031.1:0-17465 GCA_040509755.1 Thermoleophilaceae bacterium
ACCCTGGGCCAACGCGGAGTGCCCGAACAGCGGCACGATCAGCGCCGCGAACACCACGATCCAAGGTGCCAGTCGTGCTCCGGAGAGTTGGGCGGCGGGCGGCATGCCTCTTTCGTGCTCGATTACCGCGGACCTGGCAGGTCTAGCAGAAAGGAGACCGCCTGTCTGCGGTCCCACGCACGCCGACCACCCTCACGCCACCCGCAAACGTGCACTCTTGGGGGCAGTCCCCGCAGTGGTCCTCACCGCGACCATCCAAGCGGTGCTGTAGCCCCGTTTTGGGGCGGCGAGCGTCGAAGCTCCGCCTCGACGCTCGCCACTGAGTGTCGAGCCCCAGGCCGCCCGACGCTTGGAGCCGCCGAACGGGCCAAGCCGGATTGTTGCCCGGAGCCGGACGGCCGAAACGCCCGAGACTCCCGCCGTGGGCATGCGCCCTTCCACCACTCCCGTCCTTGGCGTAGGACCACCGGGACATCCCCGAGCCGCGTCCACTGGTAGGGGTGGACTCCCTCTGTTCGGGTGCTGAACAGGTCCGTACCCCCGGGAGTCCACCGGGGGCCACCCACCAAAATTCCACGTGCTCGCGCGTCCGGTGACCCTACGGGAAGCGAGCCTAACCCGGACGGGTGGCGCACCGCAATCCACTGCATCGAATGGATGCCCTCCCTGTATGGGAGCGGTTTTCGTGTCATCGCCGTAAGGGATTGTCGCGTCTAAACCCCGAAACCGAACCCACGAACCTTTGGCCCGTTCCAGCGTTAAAGTTGCATCAACACTCAGCCTGTTTACGCACCCCCATGCCAGAGGCCGCAAGCCTGACAGTGGTGGCACACAGCGTGGCCACCGAACAACTTCTTTCCTGCCTGCGCTCGCACCTTCTGTCCTACAACGTCGAAGTTGGCGAACCCGATGGCGACCGGGTCCGCGTTGTGGACCTGGGCAGCAACCTAGACAACCTCCGTGACCTACTCGATCAACGACTCGACCAATGCGCCGAGCGGCTCAGGGTCCCAGAGTGGAGAGACCTACTGCTCGTGGACATCTCTAGTGACGTGGGCATGGGGGCCTGACGGAAGGAACACCGCTCGGGGCTCGACGAGCCTCTTGATGCGGGCCATCGATCAATTCGCTGGAGGCACCACATGACAGACCGGAGAATTGAGGTTGGGGATCCCGACACCCTTGGTTTGTCCGGAAACACCAATCCAAGGGTGTGGTTCGACGATAGTCCGCCGCCGGGACAGGAGCCAGGCTGGTACCTCTACAGGCGGTTAGACGAGCAGGCGACGCTGCTCGGGCTTCGTGACCGCCCGAAGCGCGTCATGGGGCACAGCGATGATCTCTTCGGTGTGCCCGTGACCGTCGCTGATCTCTACGAGGGCGCCCGCGTCGAGCACCTCGACCACGGTCCCGCGGGTACCAGCTTCCCAGCGCCCTGAGTCCACCCGCAACTCGACCACGTCAAGCAGTTCAGCCATGTGCCGCTCCTCTTGGTCGGGTGCTTCCATCACACACGTTCTCATCTATCCCGGATAGTCGTCAAACTCGTGCGATCCGCTACGGAACCGCGACGTACGCTGTGGTGAGGCGCGGCGGTTCCGTGCCTGCCTCGCAGAACCAGACGGTAGTGACTGGGTGCGTTTGCCCGTTCAGGCCGTCAATCTGGATCCGAACCTCATAGAGCCAGCCCCACGGCCCGTCGGTTCTTACGCCGATCACCGGCGCGCTCTCGAGTCCGGCCATGATCTGTTCGGCAAGGTATTCCCAATCGTCCTGGCGGATGCCGAGCGCCGAGGCGAACACCCGCGCCTTGTTCTTTCCCTCTTCGTGATCGGGATCCAGCGCGTACTCCTTGAGCTTCGCCGGCGGGATCTCGGCGGCATCCTGCGAGGGAGCTCAAGGTCGCCTGTTGCAATTCTCGTTAGCGTCTCGTTAGCAAATCAGCCGCAATCCCGCTTGTAGAGCGACCGACGCTAGAACAGCTGGTTCTCGCCCGCGAAGATCTCGGACACCGAGTCGTCGGTGAAGATGCGCCGGATCGAGTCCTCGAGGATGTCCGCACAGGTGAGCTGGGTGACCAGCTCGGGGGCGCCCTCGCGCAGCGGGATCGTGTCGGTCACCACCACACCTCGCAGCGGGCCCGCGCCCAGGATCTCGAAGGCTTGGCCGGAGAAGAGACCGTGCGTTGCGACGGCGTAGACCTCGTTCGCGCCCTCGTCGAGGACGGTCTGGGCGGCGGCTGACAGGGTGCCGCCGGTGTCGATGATGTCGTCGACGATCACGGCGGTCTTGTTCGTGACGTCGCCGATCACGTAGCCGATCTCGGCCACCTGCTGGGCGGGGCGCTCCTTCTCCATCAGGGCGTACGGCGCCCCCACCTTCTGCGCGAACTTTCGGACGAGCTTCACCCGCCCGGCGTCCGGCGCGATGATCACGAGCTCCAGGCCGCCCAGGCGGTCCTGCACGAACTGGGTGAGGATCGGCATCGCGGTCATGTGGTCGACGGGCTTGGAGAAGAAGCCCTGCACCTGGCCGGCGTGGAGGTCCATCGTCACCAGGCGGTCGATCCCGGCCGTCTCCAGGACGTCGGCCACCAGGCGCGCGGAGATGGGCTCGCGCGGAGCCGACTTCTTGTCCTGGCGCGAGTAGCCGTACCAGGGAGTCACCGCGATGATGCGGTGCGCGGACGCATGCTTAGCGGCGTGCACCATCAGCAGCAGCTCCCAGAGGGCGTCGTTGACCGTGAGGTGCTCGTGCTCGGAGCCGCAAATGGACTGGACGATGAAGAGGTCGGCGCCGCGGATCGAGTCCGCGTAGCGGCAGTAGACCTCGCCGTCGGCGAACGTCTTCAGCCCGGCGTCGGTCAACTCGACGCCCAGCCGCTCGGCGATCCGCCCGCCGAGCTCCTGGCTCGCCCGGCCGGCTGTGACCATCAGCCGCTTCTCGTAGCCCGCGGGGATACTTGACGTGAGCGTCTCGTCGGTTCCGGTCTCGAGGGACGTTGTCATTACGAGTCCTCCTCCGCGCGGTCTGCGTAGCCCTCGACGTTGCTCTGCTTCGATCGAGCGATTCCGAGTGCCCCTTCGGGGACGTCGTCGGTGATCACCGAGCCCGCACCAGTGTACGCCCGATCGCCGACGTCAACCGGAGCGACGAGCGAAGTGTGGATCCCGGTCTTCACGCTCTTTCCGAGCTTCGTGCGGTGTTTCTTCCTCCCGTCGTAGTTCGCCGTGATCGTCCCGGCGCCCAGGTTTGCGCCCTCGCCGACGTCCGCGTCGCCGATGTAGGAGAGGTGAGGCACCTTGGCGCCCGCGCCGATATCCGAGTTCTTGACCTCGACGAAGGTGCCGACCTTGGCCCCCTGCCCCACGACCGTTCCGGGGCGCAGGTAGGCGAACGGGCCGACGCTCGAGCGGTCGTGCACGATCGCCTCCACCGCATAGGAATGGAGGACCGTGGCGCCGTCGCCGACTTGGCAGTCGATGAGCGTGACGTGCGGCCCGATCACGCAGCCGGCGCCCACGCTCGTCTCCCCGAGCAGGCTTACGCCGGGCGAGATCGTGGTGTCGGCGCCGATCGTCACTCCCGCCTCCACCCGGATCGTCCCAGGGTGCAGGATTGTCACCCCACCTCGGGCGTGCCCCTCGAGGATCCGGCGCTGGGCGAGGTCCTCGGCACTCATCAGGTCGGCGCGGTCGTTTACGCCCAGCGAAACCGCCGGGTCCTCGGTGGCGTGGGTCGCGATGCCCTCGCCCTCGGCGCGCAGGACCGGAAAGACTCCGGTGAGGTAGCGCTCGCCGCTCTCCTCGCCGACCTCGTCGAGCGCCTTGAACAGCCCGGGAGCCTCGAAGACGTAGCTCCCCAGGTTGATCTCGCGGATCGCGAGCTCCTCGGGGGGCAGTCCGGCCGTGTACTTGGTCTCGACGATGCGCTCGAACTCGCCGTCGGGGCCGCGAACGATGCGCCCGTAACCGGAGGGGTCGAGCTGGTCGGTCGTGAGGATCGTGGCCCCGCCGCCGGCCGCAACGTGGCTGTCGACCATCCCCGCCAGGTGCTCGGCGCTTACAAGCGGATGGTCTCCCGATAGGACGACCACCGGGCCGGGGTCGACGCGCTCACGCGCGGCGAGGACCGCGGCGCCCGTGCCCTCCCCCTCGAGCTGCTCGGCGACCTCCACGTGGTCCGGCAGGCCGGCGGCCACACCGTCGCCCGGCCTCACCACGCACACGATCCTGCCCGCGCCTGCCTCGCGCGCCGAATCGATGACCCACTCGACCATGGGCTTTCCGCAGACGGGGTGCAGGACCTTGGGGGTCTGGGACCGCATGCGGGTGCCCCGACCGGCGGCCATTATGAGAACCGTGAACGCCTCGGGCATCGGACGACGAGGGTACAGCGGCCGGGCAATTCCGGGAGAAGGATTTGAACCCTCGCCTCCAGGACCAAAACCTGGCGGGCTGCCAACTACCCCATCCCGGAGCGCCGGGTGGGAGTCTAAGAGCTAGCGTGGCGGACCATGGCCGGCTGGAGCGAGGTCGAGACCGAGGCGCCCGAGCTCAGCGCCCTCGCGCGGGAGCTCCTGCTCGCCCACACCCATCTCACCCTGGCCACCCTGCGAAAGGACGGGTCGCCGCGAATCAGCGGAACGGAGATCATCCTCGCCGAGGGCGAGCTCTGGCTCGGCAGCATGCCAAAGGCGGTCAAGGCGCTCGATTTGCAACGCGACCCGCGCTTCGCCGTGCACTCCGGCTCTGACGATCCGGACAAGGGCTGGAAGGGCGACGCCAAGTTCGCTGGGCGAGTCGAGGAGATCGAAGACGACGAGCGAAAGCGGGCGATCGTCGCCGGGGAGGCCCCGCCCGGCCCCCTGCACCTGTTTCGCTGCGACCTGACCGAGCTCGTGGTCGTCCGTCTGGGAGAGCCCGCCGACCACCTCGTGATCGAGTCCTGGCACGAGGGACGCGGCGTCTCGCGGCTGCGGCGCTAGCGGTCCTTACGCTCCCTCGGCACCCGGCCGGCCTCGGCGCCCTTCTCGTGCGCCGGGCCGCCGGGCGGCACGATGCCCAGCACCCGCATCGCCTTCAGGCCGAGCGACAGACGCTCGCGGCCGTCCGTCGAGCCGACGTCGAGCGATGTCAGCTCCTTCACGCGCTCGAGGCGATAGCGGATCGTGTGCCGGTGGGTAAACAGCCGCTCCGCGCTGCCCGCGACGTTGCCGTCGGCGTCCAGGAAGGTCTCGAGCGTGTGCACCAGGTCGGTCTCGTACTGCTCGTCGTATGCCACGAGCGGGGCGACCGTCTCATCGAAGAAGCCCTGGAGCTCGGTCGGATCCTCGCTCATGGCCGGCAGCAGCAGGCGGTAGGCGCCGGTTTCCTCGAACGAGAGCTCGACCAGACCGCGCGCCTCGGCGACGTTTGCCGCGAGCATCGCCTCGGCGCCCGCGCGGTGAAGGTCGGCTGGATCGCTCGCATGGCGGCTGCGGGCGACCGTGATCGTGAAGCCGGGGAGGGCGGCCTCGAGCTCGCGCAGGGCGGCGGCGGCCACCCGCTTGGCGGCGCCGGCGTCGGGGCCGGGGGTCAGGATCACGAGCTCGCGCTCGCTGCGGCGACCGGCGTCCTCTGTGGGCCCGCCGCTTCCGTGGCGAGTCCAGCCCGCGTGCACCAGGGCAGCCAGCGACGAGCGCGCGATCGCGCGCGCACCGCGCTCGGCCACCGTGAGCACGCGCGCCCTCCAGTCGCCCTCCTCCGGATGCTGCGGCCGTGCCCGGACCACCAGCACGCTCGCGCCGGCCGAGAGGTCGCAGCCGAGCTCGCTGCCCCGGGCCACGATGTTCTCGCGATCTGTGACCTTGCGGGCCAGCAGATCGCCGAGGAAGTCGCCCACGGCGGCCTCACTCGCGCGCTCGGGCGCCTTGACTCGCTCGACCTCGAATCCGATCAGGTTGATCACCAGCCGCAGCAGGGCGGACTGCGGGGGGTCGCCGCGCGAGCGATACCGCAGCTGGCCCACGGGCGCCTCGGCCACGCGGAGCTCGACGCTCTCCGATCCGGACTCGCCGGCCATGACAGCGCGCTCGTCCTCGGTGGACTGGCAGGCGACCGCCAGCATGCCCCCGGCGGCGTCGAGCACGATCACGCTCGCGTCGAGCGCTCTGCTTGCGGCGCGCGCGACCGCGGGCAGGCCGGCGCCGGACTCGACGGCCTCGGAGACCTCGTCGAGCGCCTCCAGGAAGGTGCGGGCGGCGGCGGACTTCATTGGCCTGCTACGCGTACTGGTCGTACGTCCACACGACCGCCAGCCCAACAGCGGCGCCAATCCCGAGCAGCGTGCCCAGGATGAACAACGTCAGGAGGCTCGCGGTGAGCTTCTCCCAAAGCCGCCCGTAGCAGCGCCAAGCGGGCGCCACAATCAGGGCCGCGTAGCAGGAAACGACCACGCCGGCAGCCAGCGCAATCGCGATCTCGGTCGAGGTGAGGTCCAGGTTCATCGCTCGGCGCGCGCCACGGGACGCTCGGCGCGCTGGGGGTCATTGTGGCGCATGTGCGCGACGACAATGGCGAGCGCGGCGAGCAGGCCGAACACCCCGGCGCCCAGGCCCCAGCCGCCCGCGACGTCCGACCAGTAGTGGGCGCGCAGGTAGATGCGCGACATTCCGATCGCCACCACGAGCACTAGGGCGCCGGTCACGAGGGCGGCCTGGCCCGCCAACCCGCGGCCGCGCGTGAGCGCAACCGCAACCGCGATCCAGATCGTGGAGTACGCGGCGTGCCCGCTCGGATACGACGAGCCCTCGGCGGCGGTCAGAGGCCCGGCAGGGCGCGGTCGGTCGATGCCCGCCTTGGCCAGCTGCACCCCTGCGTAGATCAGCGCGGACCCGGCCAGGAGGACGAGCGGTTCGGCCGGCTGGCGGCGCACGGCCAGCACCACGCAGGCCACGAGCAGAACGGCGGCACACGTGGGGAAGGCCCCGAAGCCGGCGATGATCTTCGTCCCGTCGACGGCCACCTGATTGCGCGCGCTGTCGCCGAGATCGAGCAGCTCGCGATCGAGCGGCGTCGCGTTCAGGTCGCCCGAAAGCACCATCGCGTACAGGGCGAAGACGTAGAAGCCGACGGCGCTGATCGCCAGCGCCGTGGTCAGCTCCAGGCCGAGCTCGCCCGGGGTCACGCGGTCCCACACGAAACGGGCCTGCGGGGCCACCGCGGCCGCGACCGGCCGGATCACGCGCCGGTACACCGGGCGGGCGACCGCGAACAGCGGGCGCAGCAGCGGGTGGCGCTCGTGCTCCTTCAACCAGGCGCGGATGTCCGCCCGGCGCTTGTATGCCGTGACGATCCCGAAGATCACGGCGACGGTCAGGCCGAATCCGAAGATCGCCTGGCCGGCGATGTGCGCCACCCGGTCAAACGAGCGCCAGAAGATGTAGCCGAGCACGCAGAAGGTGGTGGCCCAGAGGCCCGTCCCGAGGACGCTAAAAGGGAGAAAGCGGCGGAACGCCATCCCCGACGAGCCGGCCACGAACGGCGCAAGCGCGCGCACGAGGCCGATGAAGCGCCCGATCAGGATCGTCTTGCCGCCGTGGCGCTGGAAGTAGCCCTCGACCTGCTCGAGCCGCTGCTGTGTGATCTTCAGCTTCGGTCCGTGCTTCATCAGGAACTCGCGGCCGAGGCGGCGGCCGATGAAGAAGCTCGTGGTGTCGCCGAGGATGGCGCAGATCCAGACGATCCCGATCAGCGGGATCAGCTCGATCTCGCCCTGGCCGGCGATCACGCCGCCCGCGATCACGACGGTCTCGCCCGGCGCCACGAGACCGACGAAGGCGCCCGTCTCGAGGTACGCCATCACCCCGACGAGCAGGTAGGTCCACGGGCCGAGCTTCTGTGCGACGTCCTCGATCACCTCCTTCGGGTCGGGCAGCTCGGAGAGGACTCCGCTGGCGTAGACGGCGCAGGCCAGCACGAGCGCCGCGGCGATCAGCTTGCGCTCGCCGCTCAGCCCGCGGCGGCGCCAGATGGCGAAGGCCGCGATCGCGACGGCGGCCACGGCGGCAGCTATCTGCAGGGCCGACACGCCCGCAATGTACGCGGGCGGGCCGGTTATGCCTCAGTTCCTCCGCAACTCGGTGACGATCGCTCCGGCTATCCGCGGCGCGGCGGCCTCCGCAGCGGCCCGTTCGGCGAACAGCCCGAAGCAGGTGGGACCCGAGCCGCTCACGAGCGCGCCGAGCGCCCCCGCGGCGCGCAGGGAGTCGAGGCCGTCGGCGAGCTCGGGACGCAGGGCCAGGGCGGCCGGCTGGAGGTCGTTCTCAAGTGCGGCGGCCAACGCGGCGTGCGCGCCGGGGATGGCTGAAACAAGCGCTCTGAGCGGCCCCGGGTCGAGCCGATCGCGCCAGCCCTCCGTGCGATCGAGCTGCGCGTAGACCTCGGCGGCCGACAGGCCCGGTTCGCGCGGTACGACGACCACGCCCAGCGGCGGGAGCTCGACCGGCTCGACGATCTCGCCCACACCCTCGACCAGGGCGTGGCGAGGCTCAATCTGGCTGGGGACGTCCGAGCCCAGGCCGCTCGCGAGCTCCCGCAGGGCGGCGGCGGCGAGCGGCTTGCCCGCGATGCGGTTGGCCGCGCGCAGTGCCGCCGCGGCGTCGGCGCTCCCGCCGCCCAGGCCGGCGGCGACCGGGATGCGCTTGACGATCTGCACGCCGATTGGTGGCAGCGACGGCACGCGGTCGCGAAAGGCGGCCAGCGCGGCGCCGGCGAGGTTGTCCTCAGGCGCGACGCCGGGACAATCGACGCGGTCCGCGCTCAGGCCGTTCGGCTCCGCGTGCAGCTCGTCGGCCAGGTCGATCGAGGCGAAGATCGAGCAGAGCGGGTGCAGCCCGCCGGGCCGGGGGCGGCCGACGTGAAGGACGAGGTTGAGCTTCGCGAACGCGTGCTCGGTCACGCGGGTCATCGCGGGCGCACGGTCACGCGGGTCATCGAGGCCGCAGGTCCTCGAGGCGCCGGGGGCCGATGGCCTCTGCCAGGCGCATCCAGTCCGCGGCGGGCAGGCGCTCCGCACGGGCGTCCGGGGGATGGCCGATCTGCTCGAGGGCGGAGCGCGTGGCAGCGCGGATGTCGGCGGGCGCACCCGGCGTGAGCGCGAGCGAGCCGGACAGCGCCTTGCGGCGGTGGGCGAAGGCGGAGTGCACGAGCGCGATCAGCTCGGGACTCGGTGCGACCGCGCGGCGGCGCATCAGCACGAGCGCGGAGTCGACGTTGGGCTCCGGGTGGAAGACGGTCCGCGGAACGCGGCGCAGCACGCGGACCTCACAGGCGAGCTGGGCCAGCACCGAGGTCGCGCCATACGCCTTGTCTCCGGGAGCCGACGCGAGGCGCTCGCCCACCTCGCGCTGGACCATCGCCACCCAGAGGGTCGCGCCCGGCAACTCGAAGACCGACTTGAGCAGCACGGTCGCCGCGACGCCGTAGGGAAGGTTCGCCACCACCTTGGTGGGCGGCGGGGCGAACGACGCGTAGTCGAGCTTGACGGCGTCGGCCAGGTGGAGGCTGGCGTTGTCGAACGGGCCGAGCGCGTCGGCGAGCGGCGGCTCGAGCGAGGGGTCGATCTCGACCACGTGGAGATGCCCCACGCGCGGCGCGAGGTACTCGGAGAGCACGCCCAGCCCGCCGCCGACCTCGAGCACCACATCGGCCGGACCGAGCTCGGCGGCCCGGGCGATCACTCCGAGGATGTTGTCGTCGATGAGGAAGTTCTGGCCGAGCTCGCGGTTTGGCCGGATCTCGAAGCGGCGCAGGCGGCGCAGGCTGGCCTGGCGAGGCTCGCCGCTCACCATCCGAGCACCCGCGCGGCATTTCGCTCCACAATTCGTTCGAGCTCCTCGTAGGAGAGCCCGCGGAGGCCGGCGAGCTGATGCGCGGTGTGCACGACGTAGGCGGGTTCGTTGCGCTTGCTGCGCAGCACCTGCGGAGACAGAAACGGGGAGTCGGTCTCCACCAGCAGCAGCTCGGCGGGAAGCTCGCGGGCTGCCTGCTGGAGATCGCCGGCCTTGGGATAGGTGACGTTGCCCGCGAACGAGCAGAGGTACCCGCGCTCGACGCACTCCTCGAGCCGGTCGGGAGCCGAGAAGCAGTGCAGGATCACGGCCGGCAGGCGGTCGCAGTGCTCGCGCAGGAGGGCGAAGGTGTCGTCCTCGGCGGCGCGGGTGTGAATGGCCACCGGCATGGCGAGCCGGCCCGCGAGGTCAAGCTGGGCCTCGAAGGCGCGGCGCTGGTCGACTCGCGGGGCGTAATCGCGGTAGTAGTCGAGGCCGGTCTCCCCGATCGCGCGGGCGTGGGGATCGGCCGCTGCGCGCTCGATCTCCTCGAGGTCGGGTTGGCCAAAGCCTGCCGTCTCGTGCGGGTGGCGTCCGACGATCGCGAACACCTCCGCGTGCTCGCTTGCGGCGGCCAGTGCGCGTCCGATCGAAGCGCTGTCCATGCCGACCGTCGCGAGCCGGGTCACCCCGGCCAGCCGGGCGCGCTCGACCAGTTCAGCGTCGGGCGGCTCGCAGTGGTCGAGGTGGCAGTGGGTGTCGATCATGGGCGGCCGCCAGACCGGCCCGCGCCGCGCATCAGGCCGCTGAGGGCTCAGGCGACTCGACCCGTGGGAAGAGCTGCCCAAGGTCCCCGATCCGCGCGCCGCCCCCGGTCGACCCGAGGCGGGCCCCGTCCAGCGACAGCCCCTCCTGGCCCAATGCGGACAGCAGGCGCTCGGCGGAGCCCGGCATGAACGGGTGGAGGAGCACGGAGACCACGCGCAGGCCCTCGGCGAGGCCGTAGAGCACCTGGTCGAGCCTGTCCGCCTGGGACTCGTCCTTGGACAGCTGCCACGGCTCCTCGTCCTGGACGAATGCGTTGAGGCGCTTGATCCGGCGCCAGACCTCGTCGAGCGCCGCTGTGAGCTCGACCTGGTCGATGCGCTCCTTGACCGCTTCGTCGAGGCCGTCGAAGTCGGCCACCAACCGCGCCGGCGGCTCGGCGTCGGGCACGATCCCACCGCGGTAGCGGGAGATCATCGCAAGCGTACGGCTGGCGAGATTGCCGTACTCGTTGGCCAACTCGGTGTTGTAGCGCGTCTCGAAGCCCTCGGGAGACACCTCGCCGTCCGAGCCGAAGCTCACCTCGCGCAGAACATAGAAGCGCAGGGCGTCCGGGCCGTAGACATCGGCCACGTGGAAGGGCTCGATCACGTTGCCGAGCGACTTCGACATCTTGTGCTCGCCCAGGAGCAGGTAGCCGTGGATGGCCACGGTGCGCGGCACCTCGATGTCTGCCGCCATCAGCATCGCCGGCCAGATGACCGCGTGGAACTTGAGGATGTCCTTGCCGATCAGGTGGACGGTCGCGGGCCAGAAGCGGTCTGTCAGATCCTCCCCCTCCCGCGCGTAGGAGAGCGCCGTGTAGTAGTTGAGGAGCGCGTCGATCCAGACGTAGACCACCTGGGTCTCGTCCCAGGGCACAGGCACTCCCCACTTGAGGCGCGCGCGGCTGAGCGACAGGTCGCGCAGGCCGCCCTTGATGAACGACAGCGCCTCGTTGTAGCGGTTGCGCGGCGTGACGAAGTCCGGGCGCTCGGCGTAGAGGCGTTCGAGCGGCTCCTGGAAGGAGGACAGCCGAAAGAACCAGTTGTCTTCCTTTTCGATCTCGAGCTCGATCAGATGGATGGGGCAGCGGTTGCCGTCCTCGAGCTCGGACTCGGTCTTGAAGTCCGCGCAGCGCGGGCAGTACCAGCCCTCGTATGTGCCGGCGTAGACGTGTCCGTTGTCGTGGATCCGCTGCACCACCTCGGCGACCTTCGCCATGTGCTCCGGGTCGGTGGTGCGGATGAAGAAGTCGTTCGTGGCGTTCAGCCTCGCGGCGAGCTCCTTGAAGTGGACCGCGTTGGTGTCGCCCAGCTCGCGGGGCGTGATGCCGAGCTTCTCCGCTGCCAGGGCGACCGGCTCGCCGTGCTCGTCGGTCCCGGTGAGAAAGAAGACGTCCTCACCGCGCTGGCGCATGTGACGCGCCAGAACGTCGGCGGCGATGGTCGTGTAGGCGTGGCCCAGATGAGGCTCGCCGTTCACGTAGTAGATCGGCGTGGTGACGTAGTACGACATGGAACGCCGATGCTACCCACAGCGTCATCGGCGGCCGAGCAGCGGCCGGAGCACGCCACTGACGCGACGACCGCCGCGCCGGGTGGCCGCACGACCGTCGTCGGAGAGCCCGAGGATCGCCGCGGCTGCCACGAGCCCGAGGCAGGCGAGCAGCAGGCCGAGGTCGGGGCCGGCGGCGGGTTGGGCCGAGCTGCCCGGCGTCGCGGCCGTCGCGCGCGGCCCGTCCGCGGCCGCAGCGGCGGGGCCCCGGGCGGCGTGGCCGGGCGACGAATGTGATCCCAGGTCGCCGGCCTCGCCGAGATGGGTCCCGGTCGAGGGCATGGCGCGGGGTGCGGGCCGGGGCTCTGCGGCCGGTCCTCGCTGAGGCGCCGGCGCTCGAACGGCAGGTACACGGCGCGCCAGGGGCACAGGATGCAGTGCCGGGACGTAGCGCTCGACGGGCGCCGGCCGGCCGTCCGGGACCCGTCGTCCCAGGGGCACCCGGCGAGCGGCCGGCACGCGGCGGCCGGCGGGCACACGCCGGGCGGCGGGCATGCGGCGTCCCGCGGGGACCTTCACCGGTGCCGGGGCGGGGTTGGTCGACGGCGGCGCCGGCTCGGGCTCCGGGGCCGCGCTCGGCGCGTCGGTCGCGGGCGGGAGCGCCGGCAGGAAGGCCAAAGGGTCGCGGTAGGCGTGGCGCTCGCCGGCCTCGCGCACGCCGAAGTGCAGGTGTGGACGCTCGGCCGAGCGCACTCCGCTCGTGCCGACCGCGCCGACCGGATCTCCCGCCCCGACGAGGTCGCCCCTGCGAACGCCGGCTGCCGACAGGTGCAGGTACGAGGTGTCGAAGCCGTCGGCCGTGCGGATGCTCACGGTGAGGCCCGACGAGCCCGCCGTGCCGGCGAAGCGCACCACGCCCGCGGCCGCTGCGATCACTGGGGCGCCCGGGTTGCCCGCGATGTCGATGCCACGGTGCTGGCCGCCGGCGTAGGGGTCGTCGCCGTTTCGATACGGCGTGATCACCTCACCGTGCAGCGGCCAGACCCAGCCGGCCCACGCCGGCGAGGCGGCCAGGAGGAGAGCAATGAGAGCAAGGGCTGAGGTGAGGATGAGGCGGCGCATGCCTCGACCGTACGGCCGGTCCGCCCCGCGTGGCCGAGGCCGGTGCACACTTGTTGCAGTCCCCTCCCAGTGCTGTAACAGAGGGTGCTGTCCCGTACGCGAAACCGCATCGGAAAGCTTCGGAGGCCATCCATTGTCGACTTAGCGGTCCCCCCGCCCGCTAAGTCGACAATGGGCCTCGGCGGTCGCGCGCCGGGGCCGGCGGGCGACCAGTGCCTCAGTCGCCCGACGTCAGCGCCCGGTACAGCTCATTCGCGCTGCCGCCCGTCAGCTCGGCCACCACCGTCGCGGCCTTGCGCGGATGGGCACCCGCCTCCACCAGCCGCCGCAGGCCGTCGAGACCGGCGGGCGTGCCGGGGCCGCCACCCGGCGGCGCGCTCGGCGGGCCGAGCACCAGCACGACCTCGCCCTTGGGGGGCGCACCCTCGTAGCGAGCCGCCAGCTCGGCCGCGCTGCCGCGGACGACCTCCTCGTGCGCCTTCGTCAGCTCGCGGCAGACCGCCAACTGGCGGGCGCCATCGACCTCGGCGAGGAGCGCCAGCGTCCCCGGCAGCCGGCGCGGAGATTCGAAGGCCACCAGCGTTCCGCCCGGCTCCGAGAGCACGCGCCGGAGCTCGCCCTTCTTGCGTGGCAGGAAGCCGTGAAAGTGCCACTCGTCCGCGGGCAGCCCGGATGCGACCAACGCGGTGATCGCCGCCGAGGGCCCCGGCAGCACCTCGACCGGGAGTCCCGCGGCCACGCAGGCGCGCACCAGCACGTAGCCGGGGTCGGACACGAGCGGCATGCCGGCGTCGGAGACCAGGGCAACCACCGCGCCATCGCGCATACGCCCGACCAGCTCCGACGCCCGCCCGTGTTCGTTGTGCTCGTGATAGGAGACGAGCCGGGCCTTCACGCCGTAGCGATCCAACAAGACACGCGTCCGGCGCGTGTCCTCGCAGGCCACCACGTCCGCGTCGCGCAACGCCGACAGGACGCGCAGGGTCACGTCCTCCAGATTTCCGATCGGAGTCGGGCAGACCACGAGCCGGCCGGTCATTTGAGCGAGTCGAACGCGAGCAAGGCGGCGCCCAGCATCCCGGATTCGTCGCCGAAGTGAGTGGGGACGATCTGCACCGCATCGCGCATCGGCGGGATCGCCCTGGTCGCCACGACCTCGCGGGCCGGGTCGAGCAGCAGGTCGCCGGCAGCCACGGCACCGCCACCGATCACGATCAGCTCCGGGTTGAACGTGTTGACCACTCCGACGAGCCCGAAGCCGAGCCGGCGCCCGACCTCCGCAAGCACCGCGCGCGCTGCAGGATCGCCGTCATGCGCCATCTCGGTCACGATCCCGCCGGTGATCTCGAGACCGGAGGCCGCGCGGCGGCCAAGCCCGGAGTCCGGCGCCGCCGCGGCGGCCTCCACCCCGTCGCGCCCGATCCGAGACCCTGACGCCATCACTTCCAGGCACCCGCGGCCCGGGCACGCGCCCTGGCACTCGGGCCCGTGCAGGTCGACCACAATGTGGCCGAGCTCGGCCGCGAAGCCGCGTGCCCCGCGGTAGATCTTCCCGTCGAGCAGCAGGCCGCTGCCGATCCCGGTTCCGAGCGCTACCAGCACGGCGTGGGACACGTCGCGAGCCGCTCCGAAGCGGGCCTCAGCGAGCAGAGCCGCGTTAGCGTCGTTGTCCACCACCACCGGCAGCCCGAGCCGCTCGCTCATCAGGTCGCGGAAGCGCACATCCTCGAGCGGGAGGTGGGTCGACCAGCGCGAAACCCCGGTGTCCCACTCCACGAGGGCAGGGATGCCGAACCCCACCGCGACGACCTCTGGAGCCGCCGCGCGCACCTCCTCGACGGACTCGACAAAGATGTCGAGAGTCTCCGCTCGATCGGACCCGCGCCAGATCCTGTGGACCCTGTGATGGACCACCAGACCCTCGTCGACAACACCGCCCAAGAGCTTGGTTCCACCCGCATCGATCCCGATCACACGCGTCGGCGGCATGGCAGGTAGATATACAGAGGGGGGTGAACAACCCGACTCCCGGCCCTCCGGATCCCCCGGAATACAAGGTGTACCGGGCGCGCAAGCGCCCACTCAGCCGCCTCGCCGGCGGCACCGACTTCGACTCCCTGAAGCGGCGACTCAGCCGCGCGAAGGGCGACGACCCCGGCCCCGACACGCGCGATCGCAAGCGCATCACCCCCGGCCGCGTACTCAAGTGGCTCGCCCTCGCGGTGCTCGGCTGGCTGGTGCTGTCGTTCGCGCTGTTCATGATCAGCGCCCAGATCCAGGACGGAGTCTCAGACGAGGCCGAGAGGGCGCTCTCACGGAAGGGCAACCTGATGACGGGCAGCACGATCCTCGTGCTCGGCTCCGACGCCCGCACCGGCGAATCGATCGACGACAGCCAGGGTGGCCCCTCGCGCGCCGACACGATCATGCTCGTGCACGCCGCGCTCGGGAGTGTGCGCAAGCTCTCGATCCCGCGCGACATTGAGGTCGAGGTCCCCGGTCATGGCATCAACAAGATCAATGCGGCCTATGCCCTCGGGGGCCCGGCGCTGACGATCGAGACGGTCGAGAGCTTCCTCGGCAACGGGTTGAAGGTCAACCACCTCGTGGAGGTCGACTTCGAGGACTTCCCCGAGCTGATCGACTCGCTCGGCGGCATCACGGTCAACAACAAGTCGCGGATCTGCTCCCCGCCGTTCGACAACTTCTGGAGAGGGCTCATCTTCCGCAAGGGGGAGATCGAGCTCGACGGCCGGCGTGCCCTGGGCTTCGCCCGCGTTCGCAAGAACCCGTGTGCCCCGGCTGAGGACGACCGGGCGCGCGCGGCCCGCCAGCAGGAGGTCCTGCGCGCGCTGGGCGCGCAGGCGAAGTCGCCGAGTACGTTCTTTCGCCTGCCCTGGGTGAGCTGGAAGGCGCCAAAGGCGCTCAAGACCGACATGAAGGGCCCCGGACTGATGGCGCTGTTCGCCGACATGGCCACGGGCAACTCCGACGAGACCGAGGTGCTCGAGTCGGGCTGCTGCATCAACGGGAGCAACCTGTTCGTCTCAGACGGCGCCAAGCGGGCGGCCGTCGACAAGCTGCTGAACGGAAGCTAGTCCGACGACGAGGACGACGAGGATGAGCTCGACTTGGAACCCGAGCTCGAGTCCTTGCCGCTGCCACTGCCGCTGCTGCTGTCGCCGCCGCCCGAATCCGACTTCGACTCCGATTTCGAGTCTGATTTCGACCCGGCCTTCGAGTCGCCCTCGGACGCGCCGGTGCCCGCCTTCTTCTTCTTGCCGTAGTCCGTCGTGTAGAAACCCGAGCCCTTGAAATGCACCGCGACCGGGTGAAAGACGCGCTGGACCGGCGCCGCGCAGGTCGAGCAGCTTGTCAGCGTGTCGTCGGTCATGCGCTGCACGACCTCGAAGGTGTGGCCCTGCTCGCAGCGGTACTCGTAGGTGGGCATCGGCACTCTCAGTATAGGAGTGCCAAGCGGAGCCTCACACCGGTGGGCGCGGGTGTTCCAGGTCGTCGAGCAGCGACACCCGCATGCCGTGCCACAGGAGCCAGGCGGCGAGGTGGGAGATCGGTCGCAGGACGGCCCCGGACATTCGCCATCCACGCTATCCCACCCGGCGGTAGGGTGCCAGCCGATGGTCACCATGGACAAGATCGTCGCGCTGTGCAAGCGCCGCGGGCTCATCTTTCCCGCCTCCGAGATCTACGGGGGCATCGCCAACACCTACGACTACGGGCACTACGGCGTGCTCTTGAAGAACAACGTGGTGAATGCCTGGTGGAAGGCGATGATCCAGGAGCGCGACGACATCGTCGCTCTCGACTCGGCGATCATCCAGCACCCGCGTACCTGGGAGGCGTCCGGTCACCTCGCGGGCTTCACCGACCCGCTTGTCGACTGCAAGGCATGCGGGCTGCGCTTTCGCGCCGATCACATCGAGGAGGCGCGCGCGGGCTCGGCCGAGCACCCGGAAACCCGCTGCGGCCACGCCCCCTCAAAGCTGCCCGGCGACCACAAGGATTGCGATCTCACCGAGGCGCGCGAGTTCAACCTCATGTTCGAGACCACCATCGGACCGGTCAAGGAGGCCGGTTCGACGGTCTACCTGCGCCCCGAGACCGCGCAGGGCATCTTCCTCGACTTCAAGACCACGCTCGGTTACGCCCGCCGCAAGCCGCCGTTCGGGATCGCGCAGGTCGGCAAGTCGTTTCGAAACGAGATTACCCC
>JBEVKF010000032.1:0-40041 GCA_040509755.1 Thermoleophilaceae bacterium
TCGATCGCGGCGAGCTCGACAGCGTGGTGTCGGCGATGGCCAAGGCCTACGGCGCCGACAACGCCATGCGGGTGGCTACCGACGCGGTGCAGGTGTTTGGCGGCTACGGGTACACCAAGGAGTATCCGGTGGAGAAGCTGATGCGCGACGCGAAGATCATGCAGCTCTACGAGGGCACCTCGCAGATCCAGCGCCTTGTGATCGCCCGTGAGGTCCTGATGCCGCGCCGGGCCGAAGAGCCTACGCCGGCTGCAGTGGCTTAGACCGGGCCGCCTGCCGGGTCTCCGCCGGCGCGCCTGCGCGCCGCCCGCGGATGACCGCCGCCGCTAGCACGATGCCCAGCGGGATCAGGCCACCGTATTCCCGGGGCCACGCTCGGCAAGTCCTGTCAGCATGCGTTTCGTGAGCGGGTCGAAGAGCGAGCGCAGCCGCGCTGCGGTGCGTGACGCCGTGGCAAAGGCGGGCGGCCTGGAAGCAGCCGCCGCGCCGCAGCGCACCAAGGCCCAGGACCCGTTCACCGGGGAGCTGCGCCGCCGCGAGGTGCTGCCGCTGCTCGTGCTCCACCTGATCTCCCAGGGGCCGAGCTACGGGAACCAGTTGATGGAGCGAATCGGCAGCATGACCGCCGGCGTGCTGAACGTGAACCCGAACACAATGTATCCGCTCTTGCGCCGGCTCGAGGGGCGCGGCCTGATCCGCGGCGACTGGGAGCACCCCGAGCGGCGCACCCGGCGCTACTACTCGCTCACGGACGAGGGCACGGCGGAGTACGAGCGCCTGGTCGAGGAGGTGCGGCCCTTTCTCGACTCGGTCAAGGCGTCGATCGAGGAGATCGTGCGCGAGGTCTACGGCAGGTGAGGACCGCCCGGGCCGAGGCCGAGGTCGCGCTCGCGCCCGAACAGGCGCTCGGCCTCTGGACCGACCTGGGCCGCTGGCCGAGCTTCATCGAGGGCTTCTCCCGCCAGGTTGAGACCGACTCGGGGTGGCCGGCGGAGGGAACGCGAGTGGTGTGGGACTCGGTGCCGGCGGGTCGCGGCCGAGTGACCGAGAAGGTGGTCGAGTCGACGCCGGAACGCATCGCGACGCTCGTGTTCGAGGACCGCTTGGCCGGCAGGCAGACCTTTCGAGTGGCGCCGGGCCGGGCGGGCGCCGCGGTCGAGCTGAGCCTCGAGTACACGCTCACCAAATGGGGTCCGCTGGGCGCGGTGGCGGACGCGATCTTCATCCGCCGCGCGATCCGCGACTCACTGCGGCGGACCCTCTTTCGCTTTGCAGTCGAGGCAGAGGAGGAGGCGGGGCTGAGGTAGCCTCGGGCCATGTTCGTATTCAAAGCCGCAGTCGTGGGCGCGGGCACCATGGGCGGGGAGATCGCACAGGTTGTCGCGTCCGCCGGCGTACCGGTCGTCCTCAAGGACGTCAAGCAGGAGTTCGTCGACCTCGGCCTCGAGAAGGCGCGCGCGGTCACCCAGGGCCAGCTCGGGGCGCTTGTGGCCAAGGAGAAGATCACCAAGGACGACTCCGAGCGCCAGCTCGAAGACATCCTCGGGCGCATCACCGGCGCGGTCGACTACGACGGCTTTGGAGACGTTGACTTCGTGATCGAGGCCGTGCCCGAGCGCATGGAGGTCAAGCAGTCGGTGTTCGCCGAGCTCGACGCCCTCACCCCGGGCCACGCGATCCTGGCCTCGAACACGTCGTCGCTGTCTGTGACCGAGATGGGCGAGGCCACCACGCGGCCGGACAAGGTGTGCGGCTTTCACTTCTTCTATCCCGCGTCGGTGATGCGCCTGATCGAGGTCATCGAGGGCGAGGAGACCTCCGAGGAGACGATTCAGGCGGCGGCGAACTTCGCGCAGGCGATCCGCAAGAGCGCGATCCGCTGCGGCGAGGTGCCCGGCTTCGTGGTCAACCGCATCCTGAACGCCGCGGTGTCGGAGGTCTGGCGCATGGTCGAGGAGGAGGGTCTGGACATCAAGGAGGTCGACAAGGTCCTCAAGGACTCGGGCGCCGTTCCTATCGGTCCCTACCTCCTCACCGACCTGCTCGGCCTCGACACCGTCCTGCACGTGTCGGAGCACCTGCGCAACTCCTATGGCGACCGCTTCTTCGTGTCGTCCCAGATGAAGGAGCTGGTCGAGGCCGGGAACCTCGGCCAGAAGACCGGAAAGGGCTTCTATGAGCACGGCAACTGAGGTCATGGACACGCTCGCAGAGCGCATGGGCCTCAAGACCCTGGTCGAGGCCTGCCTTGTGCTCGAGGAGGGCGTGGCCGCCGCCAAGGACATCGAGATGGGGATGATGATGGGCGCCGGCGTCCTGCCCGGCCCCTTCACCCGTGCCGACGAGGCCGGGCTCGACACCATCCTCGAGCAGCTCGAGCGAGCCCACTCCGAGTGGGGCGACTCCTTCGAGCCGCCGGTGCTGCTGTCCCGCCTGGTCGCCCAGGGGCGCCTCGGAAAGAAGACCGGCCAGGGCTTCTTCCCCTACCCGCAGGCCGACGCCGGCGACCAGCGCGAGACGGTGCTGCTCGAAACCCGCGGCGACGTCGCGATCGCCTGGCTCAACCGCCCGCCGGCGAACCCGCTCTCGCCGCAGGCCATCCGCGAGCTGATGTCGGTCTGGGAGCAGGTCGAGGGGCAGGCACGCGCGTTCGTGATCGCGTCGTCGAACATCTTCACCTTCTGCGCCGGCGCGGACATCAAGGAGTTCACCAGGATGTCGCCCGATGCCGAGGGAGCCGAGCTGGTGGAGGCCGTCCACCGCTTCATGCGTGGCATGGAGACGTCGTCGACGGTCACGATCGCCGCGGTCAACTCGATCGCATTCGGGGGCGGCTGCGAGCTGGCGATGGCCTGCGACTTTCGCATCGCGGCGGAGTCGGCCACGTTCGGCCAGCCCGAGATCAACCTCGGGATCATCCCCGGCTTCGGCGGCACGCAGCGGCTGCCGCGGCTCGTGGGCGAGGCCAAGGCGCTCGAGATGAACCTGTCGGGCGATCCGATCGACGCCTGGGAGGCGCACCGGGTGGGCCTGGCAACCCAGGTCGTCCCGGACCATGAGCTGTTCGACACGACGCTCGCCTGGGCCAACAAGCTCGCCGAGAAGGCGCCGATCGCGGTCGAGGAGATCAAGACGCGCTCGGCTCGGGCCGACCTGGACGAGGGCCTCGCCTCGGAGGCCGAGGGCTTCGTGCGGGCGTTCGGCTCCGACGACGCCAAGGAGGGGTTTGGCGCCTTCCTGGGCAAGCGCCGGCCACAGTTCCGGGGCCGCTAGCGGCGCCTGGGCGCTTGGTGGCGGCGCATGCCTGACGGCGCCAAGGCGCGGCAGCTCGCGGAGTTGCTGCGCGGCGCGACGAGCGCGGTGGTGCTGACCGGCGCCGGCGTGTCCGTGCCCTCGGGGATCCCGGACTTCCGCACGCCCGGGACCGGGCTCTGGGAGAACGTCGACCCGATGGAGGTCGCGCACATCGACGCCTGGCGGCGTGACCCCGGCCGCTTCTGGAGCTTCTATGGCGACCGCTTTGCCTCGCTCGTCGAAAAGCAGCCCAACGAGGCGCACCGGGTGCTTGCCGAGCTCGAGCGCCGCGGCCTGATCCGTGCCGTGATCACTCAGAACATCGACCGCCTCCACCGCTCGGCCGGCACCCGGAGGCTGATCGAGGTGCACGGCTCGATCGAGTGGAGCGTCTGTCTGGAGTGCCGCGGCAAGCTCGCGCTCGACCGCGTGCTCGAGCAGCTCGAGGCCGGCAAGGGCGTGCCTCAGTGCCCTGCCTGCCGCGCGCCGCTCAAGCCCGACGTCGTCCTCTTCGGCGAGCTGCTTCCCGAGCGCGCGATGGCCGAGGCTCAGGGCTTGGCCCACGAGGCCGATCTCATGGTCTGTGTGGGCTCGTCGCTCGAGGTCTACCCGGTCGCCGGCCTCCCGGCGCTGACCCATGGCGGCGGCGGGCGCCTGGCGCTCGTGACCCAGGGGCCGACGCCCTACGACTCGCAGGCCGAGGTCAAGCTCGACGGCGACGTCGTCGAGGAGCTGCGCGCCGTGCTCGCGGCGCTCTGAGCGCGGCGCTTCAGCGTTGCTTGGGCTTGGGCCAACGGCGGGCTATAAGAGGTGGGACGGGTCGCGGCGGCGGCGCCCTTGTGGCCGGATTGGGCATTCGTTGTCGAGTTAGCGGTGCCTGGGGCCGGTAAGTCGACAATGATCCAGTCGCGGCGCTTCAGCTGCCCAGCCGGTGGCGTCGCAGGGCGGCCTCCATGGCGGCGACCGCCTCGCGCACTCCGTCACCCGCGGCCTCGGAGAGCTCTCCCCGCAGCGCGGCGTTGGCGGCCTCACCCGCGGCCGCCCTGCGCTCGCCGAGCGCTGGCGCGGAGTCGGCCAGCTCCGCGATCAGCGCCTCCAGGGCGATGCGTGCCTGGAGCGCCGCCTCGCGCATGCAGCCGGCGTCGAGATCGGCCCGGGCGCGCAGGACGAGCTCCTCCGCCACGAGGGCGCGCTCGCGCGCGCCGAGCAGCGCGGCGAAGCGCTCCTCCGGGGCCTCCATCGATCGCCGGATGCGGCGCGGGCGGGCTCGAGGCAACTCGAACGCCTCGCCGAAGCGGCCGTCGGCCACCGAGTCGCCGCGGCCGTAGCCGATGCGGGCCACGAGCGCGCGGTCGGCCGACAGCTCGCCCAGATAGGGATCGGCGGCGGCCGCGCGCTGGGCGCGCAGGGCTCGGTTGAGCGTTTCCAGGGCGGTCGCCAGGTCGGCCTCGGCGGCGTCCGAGTCGCGCCGGCGCCTGGCGAGCCAGGCGCTCGCCGCCTCCGGCGTGGCAAACGGCTCCGGTGCCACGATCGTGACCCGGGCAGTCGGGACCGGCTCGGGCGCCGCCGCTTCCACGGTCTGCGGGCGTCGCCCGCCCAGCAGGCGCCGTTCGGCGGCGCCGAGCGTACTCAGAACCAGCACGGCCTCGGTGGGGCCGTCCTCTTGCGTGCGCACGAGGTAGCGCCCGTCCGGCGGACCCAGCAGGTGACCGAACTCGACCTGTACGAAGCTAAAAAGAGGAGCGGGCCCGGCCGTGCGACTACTCGCCGGAGTGGGCGTCGCTCGCGCGCTTGTCAGCGGGCAGCGAGTACTTGGAGGGCTTCGTGGGGACGACCGGGTTCTCGATCTCGCCCAGGCGGGTCAGCAGGTCGCTCCACTGGCCGGGCTTGAGCACCGCCAGCGCGGCCTTGCCGAGCTTACGGTTGGCGCCGAACATCGGCTGGAAGCCGACGTGGATGTGATCGTTGTGATCGGCCATGGCGAAGGTCGAGCCGCCGATCTCGAGCAGTGAGATGATCTGCGCCGGAGCCATCGTGCCCTGGAGCTGCATCAGGCGCCGCACCGACTGCTCGGTGATGCCGCCCGCCTCCTGGTGGCCCAAGATCGGGATCCCGTTGACCTTCGCGATGTCCACCGCGTTGCCCGACGAGTGGTGGGAGACGTTGCCCGAGCTCGTGTAGAAGCCGTGGCCGCACTTGAGACTCGTGACCGTCGGCCGCAGGCCGGACTCGGCGAGGTAGGCAAGCGTGGCGAGCACGCGACGGTCGATCTGGCCGGAGCGAATGTCGTCGCGTCCGCAGTCGTAGACCTCGATGCGCTCGTCGGCCAGCACGCGCCGCTCGAGCTGCGGCTTGGGCAGCAGCAGGATCTGGCCGATCGACATGCCCGCCACGTCGTCGCCATGCAGCACGTTCTTGCCGGAGGCGCGGTAGATGGCGGTGGCCTCGAGCAGCTTCCAGCCGTCGAGGATCGGCTTCGGGTCGATGCGGGGCGCGCCCTTGCCGGCCGGGCGGATCGAGAAGTCGAGGTGCGGCGCCATGCCGGGCACGCTCTGGCCGATGCGGCCGATGATCGTGCCTCCGATCACGCGCGAGCCGACCTTGAGGCGGCGCAGCGTGACCTTCTTCGGGTCGAGGCCGAAGGGCCGCGAGAAGTAGTTCTTGTAGACCTCGTAGGAGCCGTGCTTGCGGGCCTTGGCGTCCAGGAGCTGCTCGAGGCCGCCGGCCTCGCGCGAGCCGTCCATGTCGGGGTGGGCGAACAGGCGCTCCTTGACCGGCACGCGGGCCCGGCGCGCATCCTCTGACTCGGGAGCCGCGCGGTCCTTGGCGGGCTTCTTGTCGGAGGCGTCGATCTGATGGCCGGCCGAGGCGGGCGCCTGTGGCTTGGGCAGGGCCTCGTGGTCGTCGCCGTTTGCCTTGAGCGCACGCGCCGAGGTCGCCGGGTCGCTGGCGTTGCGCTTGGGCACGGGGTAGTAGCGCGAGACCGCGCCGAGCTGCGCGTAGGTGTAGCGGTTGCCGTAGACGTCCTGCAGCACGACGTAGCGGCCGAGCTTCTTGTTGCGCCCGACCTCCTTGATCTTGCCGTCGTTGACCGCGACCACGGGGGCGCCGGTGGTGGAGAAGATGTCGACCGAGCGCCTCGTCTCCGAGGACTCGATCACCTGCGCCGCGTTCTCGCCGCTCTTGACGCGCTTGAGCAGCTGCTGCTCTGCGAGGTCGTCGGCGTAGCGGGCGCGAGCGTAGACGGGGAAGCGGCCTTCGGTGAGCCCGGTCAGCGAGCCGATCAGGTCCGCCGGGACGCCGGCGATCAGACGCGCGCGCAAGAGCACGCTGTCGACGTACCAGTCGGCGTGGTTGTAGGCCCAGATCGCGGCGCGCACGTCGTTCTCGTAGTTGGCTGCCTTGAGGTACTTGGCAGCGGCGAAGATCGCGTCCACCGGGTTGTAGGGATCCTTGCGCCCGTCCTTGTTGGCGTCGACGCCGTAGGCCGCCCAGGTCGAGGGCATGAACTGCATCCAGCCGAGCGCGCCGGCGCTCGAGACGTTCAGGTTGCGTCCGTAGTCGGTCTCGATCTCGTTGATCGCGGCCAGGATCTCCCAGCGAACGCCGTACTCGATTCCGGCCGCCTGATAGATCGGGAGCAGGAAGGGCGGGACCCGGAACTTGCGGATGATGAAGTTCGGAACGCCCGCGGCGGTCGACGGGCCCGGCAGCGCATCGACGAAGCCGGGGTTGCCGGCCGTCGGCGTGCCGTCGGAGTTGCGAAGCTCAGAGCTGCCGTTGCGATCGCGCTTGCGGTCCTTCTTGGAAGTCTCATCCTCAGCTGGACCCTTCGTCCCACCGGTCAGCTCGCGCTGCTTCTCGCGCTCGCGGCGCACGCGCTCGCCGCTGCTGCTCTGATTCTGCTGAGACCCGCCGCCGGCGCTCGGGGCGCCGGGCTCGGGCTTGGGAGCGGGGGCCGGGGCCTCAGGCGGCGCGGGCGCGGGTGTGGTCGGTGTGACCGGCGTGCCCGGCAGCTGGATGTCGTCGATGGATGTGCCCGGCGGAACGTCCACCTCGATGATCTCGCCGCTCGGCAGCCTGACGGAGATCGTCTGGGCTGTGGCCGGGATGGTGAGCGCAGTGAGCGCGGCCACGATGAGAGCCGCCGCAGCGAGCAGGGTGCTGAGGAGCCGCGTCTTCATCCTGCGTGAACCAAGTCCTCCCTCAGGGCTCCCGTTGGAGCAGCCCGCGTTACCGCGCAGGCTATCAGGGACACCTGCCGCGGGCCGAACGCTACTTGAGGGCTTTTCAGTGTGCAACGGGAATCGTGAGGAGAGGGCGAATGCTCGTCTCGCACGCCGCGAATCGAGTGGATGTGCGGGCTCAGGTCCTTGTATCGGCGGTGGTTGCCCATACCTTCAATCTGCGTCCCTGGGCCTCGGCACCCCGGCAGGGCCCCCAGGCTGCGGATACCCACCTCGGGAGCCTTTCGAACCCCATCTAACCCTCCACATGAGGGTTAGAATGAGGTCCTGGGCCACATTACGACCGGATCGGCTAGGCTGGGATGCAATGGCCACTCCGGACGATGACCAGGGCTTTGTCGAGAAGCTGTCGAGGCAGGGCGAGGAAGCACTCGGCAAGATCGCCGAGGAGCTGATCTCCAACCCGATGGTCAACGGGGCCATCGCACGAGCCTTCGAGGCCCGCGAGAAAGCGGTCCAGGCGCAGGAGGCGGCGCTCGGCGCATTGAACCTGCCGTCCGCGGCCGACATCGAACGCCTGACCCGGCGCCTGCGCTCGGTGTCCCAGCGACTCGAGGGGATCGAGGACTCGCTCGACACGCTCGAGGAGCGCCTGGGCGCCCTCGCGACCGGGCCGGCCGGGGAGCGGCTCGGGGCGATCGAGGAGCGCCTCGGCGAAATGGCCGGCGACCTCGCCCGCCTGCGCGCGGCGCTGGCACCGAGCGAAGACCCTGTGCCGCGCGCGCAGGAGCGTCTCACCGTCACAGAGTCCTGAGCGCCGCGTAGCCCGCGTCGCCAACTCGCAGGCCGATCGTCTCGACCTGCTCGGGGGTCGCCCGGTACTCGTCCGGGTCGGCGGTGACGCCCAGCACGCAGGCCGCCTCGGCCCCGCGGCGCGACGCCACCTGGAAGATCGCCGCCGTCTCCATCTCCACGGCGATGGCGCCCTGCTCGACCCAGCCCGCGGCCTCACCGCCGCGCCGGTCGTAGAAGAGGTCGGTGCTCACGACGGTCGCCGCCCGCGCGCCCGTGGCCACCAGGCGCTCCAGCAGAGCATGGCTCCCGGAGACGCTTCCGTTCGCGCCCAATGCCGCGCTTGCGCCGTCGCAGGGCAGCGCCCGCTCGACCGCGACGACCGCGCCCAGGTCGAGCCCGGCGACGAGCGCTCCGCAGGTGCCGATCCGAACGAGCCGGCGAGCGCCCAGGGCCACCAGCTCCTCCACGACGATGGCGGCGCTCGGGCCGCCCATCCCGCTCGACTGGATCGTTAGCGGGTCACCGTCGGAAGCGACCCCGGTGTAGCCCCAGAGGCCGCGGTGATGATTGAACATCCTGGGGCCCTCGAGCAGGTGCTGGGCCACCGCCAGAGCGCGGTGGGGATCATCGGGCAGCAGCACCCGTTTGGCCAGCGCGGCGGAGGGCTTTAGGTGGACCGGGCGGATCTCATGCTGGACGGCCAGGCGGCGAAGGGTAGAGAGCGGCGGCCGGCCCCCCGTGTGGAACACTGCCCTGCCATGGCGAAGCGACCCTCCACCCCCGCCGACCTGCGCGAGGCGGTCGAGCGCACCGTGCAGGCCACGGTCGGCTCGGCCGAGCGCCAGCGCGAGCGCACCCAGGGCGCACTCGACGATCTGGCCGGGACGGTGGAGCAGGTGCGCAAGGGTGCCGAGGCCGGCATAGCGCGCGGGCGCAAGGCCGTGGCCGGGGCGATCGAGTCGGGTCGCCCCGCCACCTACGAGGACATCCGCGACGTGCAGGCGGAGCTGCGCCGGATCTCACGCCGCCTCGATGCGATCGAGGAGCGGCTGCCCGCGAAGCGCCGCAGCTCCGGCGGCGCCGCGGCCAAGCGCCGGTCCTCGGGGTCGTCCTAGAGCGCTACGTCCTAGAGCGCTAGTCACACGCGCGCGCGCGAGCCGCTCGGCGCCGGTGGGGCCGGCGACCACGATGGCTGGTCCCACGCCACGGCTCTCGGATCAAGCCCAATCTGCCGATGAGACCCCTTGCGTGAGCCCAATCCTCCACCGGTTGACGTTCCCGCCGCGGTCGGTACGGTCGAAAGCGATGAGCCGGATGCTCATCTTCTTGCCGCTACTGGCCGCATTTCTGGTTCCCGGAGCCGCTCAGGCGGCGCCCGGTGACCCCTACGTCGTCTACACCGCGAACAACTACGCGGACGGCGGAGTGATCCTGCGCACCGACCCGGCCGCAGGCTCGCTCGTCGAGATCTCCCGCAACGGCCCACAGGGAACTCTCTTCGAGCGTCCCTTCGACCTGGCGCTCGAGGCCGACGGCGACATCGTTGTCGCCGACATGGGAACGCCGTGCACGCCGAGCCTCCCGCGCTGCGCCGACGACGGCCGCATCATCCGTGTCGATTCGGTCACCGGCCGCCAGTCACTCGTCGCGAGCGGGACCCCGCTGGTGGATCCGGCCGGTATCGCGGTTGCGCCCGACGGCTCGATCTACGTGGCCGACAATCTCGAGGCCGACGACGACGGCGCCGTGATCCGGGTGGATCCTGGAACCGGGGCCAAGACGCTCCTCACCGAGGGCGGGCTCCTCGATCTTCCCTTCGGCATCCTCGTCGACCGGGACGGGAGCCTCGTCGTGAGCAACCGCGTGTCGGCGGCCGGCGGCTGCGCGCTGGCGCCGGGGCGGCTGGTGCGCGTTCAGCTGGCGGACGGCAGCCAGCAGCTCATCGCCCAGGGGGACCTCGGGCTCTTCAAATACCCGCTCGGCGTTGCCCTCGACTCGCAGGGGCGCGTCTCGTTCGCGAACGAGTGCGGCCCCAACGGCCTGGTGAGGCTGAACGCGGGCATCGGAAGCCTGATCACCGCGAACACCGACAGCGACCTGCTGGTCACCCCGGAGCGAATCGCGCTCGATCCCGCCGGGGACTTCCTCGTGAGCGACTTCAGCGTGGCCGATGGCGACGGCGGCATCGTGAAGGTCGACGCGGAGACAGGCGCCCAGAGCATGGTGCGCCAGGGCGACCTCTTCAACCACCCGCTCGGGATCGCCGTCGTCGTCAACCGTCCGCCGACCGCCGTGCTGCGGTTGCCGGTCGCGGCCGCCGCGGGGAGGGCCGTGCGCCTGGACGGCTCGGCCTCCACCGACCCGGAGCGGTTGCGGCTCGTCTACGAGTGGGACCTCAACGGGGACGGCGTGTTCGAGACAGGCTCGGGCACGGACGCCGCGATCACGCCCAGCTGGGCCCTCGACGGACCGGTGACCGTGCGCATGCGAGTCAACGACCCCCACGGCGGCCGCGCCGTCGTCGAGCGGATGCTCGAGATCGACGGCAGCGTTCCCGTACTCACAGGGCTCCAAGCCAGCTCAAACGTGATCTCGATCGGGCGGGGTGGTGGCCGGACGGGCAGGGCGTCGGCCGACAAGGACGGCCCGCCGCCCGCGACCCGCGTCCGCTTCCGCGTCTCGGAGTCCGGCGAGGTGCACGTTGCGGTCCATCTGGCTCGCCGCGGTCGTCGCGCCCGCAAGGGCGGGTCGTGCAAGCCCCGGGCGAGGCGTGGCCGGCGCTGCACGCGCCTGTCGCGGGCGCGCGTGTTCAACAGGGCCGCCCGCGCCGGCGCCAACAGCGTTCTGATCAAGGCGAAGGGCCTCCGCCCGGGCTCCTACCGCTTGGGTTTCACCGCCACCGACGCGGTCGGCAACGAGGCCACCGAACGTAGCCTGGCACTGCGCGTCGTACGCTGACAGTCCGAGGGTCGCCGCTCAGAAGTGGACCCCGCGCAGCAGGTAGGCCATCGCGACCGCCTCGGTCGACATCTCCCCACCCTCCCCGCGCTTGTCGGCGGCGGGTAGGGCCTTCGCGGCGCCGTCCTTTGGCGCGCCCTTCGCCGCCGTGGAGTCCGGGAACAGGTTGTAGGCCGTGTTGAGGACGATGTCGACGGTCTTCGGCGAGAGCGAGTAGAGCACTTCCCCGAAGGTCCCGAGCCGCGATGCCATGCGCTTGGGGCGGTCGAGCATCGCGTCGCACAGCATCTGCGCCGCCTCGTCGGGCGTGAGCGTCGGGAACGCCTTGTAGATGTCGGTCGGCGCGATCATCGGTGTGCGAACGAGCGGCATGTAGACGGTCGTGAACTTGACGTTGTCGCCCACGCACTCCGGAGCGGCGCAGCGCGAGAAAGCATCAAGCGCAGACTTCGAGGCCACGTAGGCCGAGAAGCGCGGCGTGTTGGTCTGGACCCCGATCGACGAGACGTTGATGATGTGGCCCGACTTGCGCTCGCGCATGCCCGGCATGAAGGCCAGGATCAGCTTGAGCGCGCCGAAGTAGTTGAGCTGCATCGTGCGCTCGTAGTCGTGGAAGCGGTCATACGAGCGCGCCACCGAGCGGCGGATCGAGCGCCCGGCGTTGTTGACCAGCACGTCGACACCGCCGTGCTCGGCGAGCACCTCCTTCGCGAGCCGGTCGACGTCCTCCAGGTCGGACAGGTCGCAGGGGTGGACGTGCGCCGTGCCGCCGGCCTCGGCCACCTGCTCCGCGACCGCCTCAAGTTTCTCGCGCGTTCGCGAGACGAGCAGCACCTCGGCGCCCGCCTCGCCGAGCTTGCGCGCGGTCTCCAGCCCGATGCCGCTGGAGGCGCCGGTGATCATGATCCGCTTGCCCTTGACCGAGCCCGCCAGCGAGCGGTCGCGGAACAGGTCCGGATCGAGGTTGCGCTCCCAGTAGTCCCACAGCCGGGGCGCGTAGGTCGAGAGCGGCGGAACCGCGATGCCCGTCCCTATCAGGGCCCGCTGGGTGTCGCGCGCGTCGAACTTGCACAAGAAGTCGCGGTTCTCCATGGCCGCCGGCGGGATCCCGAGGTCGCCGTAGACCTGACCGCGGATCTTCTTGACGGTGGGCAGCGCCATGAACCCGGAGCGCACCGGCTTGGGGATCACGTTGGTCATGTTCGGGTCGATTCGCATCACGAACTGCGGCGCGTGAGCGGCCTTGGCGAACTCGTTGAGCGTCTCGCCGACCTTCATCGGCTCCGGGCTGACGAGGTGGAAGGTGTCGCCCGGCAGCTCGGCGTCGGGCATGTGCGCGATGTGGTCCATCGCCTTGGCGACGAAGTCGACCGGCACGATGCTGGTCTCGCCGCCCTGCGGCCCGGCCAGCGGCGCCCATTCGGGCAGCGCGTGCCGCAGCTTCTGGAGCAGCTTGAAGAAGTAGTAGGGCCCGTCGATCTTGTCCATCTCGCCGGTCTCCGAATGGCCGACGACGATGCCCGGGCGGAAGATCAGCGTCTGTGCGCGGACCTGCTCGCGGACAAGGCGCTCGGACTCGTACTTCGTGCGGTGGTAGGCGTGCGGGAGCCGCTGGCCCTCGTCGAACATGTCCTCCTGGAAGACGCCCTTGTACAGCCCCGCCACGGCGACCGAGCTGGTGTGATGGAACCGCCCCACCCCGATCGAGTTGGCGAACTCGATCACGTGCTGGGTTCCGTCGATGTTCGCTCGCTCCATCGCGTCCTCGTCGGCCTCCATGTCGTACACGGCTGCGAGATGGAAGAAGTGGTCGATTCGCTCGGAGAACCCGACGACTCCGAGGCCGGGCTTGGAGAGGTCGCCGGCAATGGGAACGATCCGTCCCTCGGAGGCGCCGAGGCGCCCGAGCAGCGATTCGACCTTGCCGCGCGAGCCGTCACGCACGAGCACGTAGATGGTGGCGTCGCGCTTGAGCAGCTCGGCCACCACGTGCCTGCCGATGAAGCCCGTCGCGCCGGTGACGAAGTAGTTCAACCCTCTCCCTCTCTCACGAAGTGCGCCGATACTACGCCGCCGCGATCCGATGAGGGCACAATCCGGGTCCGTGCCAGAGGCAACGCTCACCCTCAAGGAGGCGGCCGAGCGCGTCGGGGTCGCTCCTTCGACCTTGAAGCGCTGGGCTGACGCGGGCGTGATCCCAGAGGTCGCCCGCCGCGGGACCTGGACGCCGTCGGCGCTCTCCCACGCTCGCGTCGTCATGCGCCTGCGCGAGCGCGGGCATCGGCTCGATCAGATCCGCGAGGCGAGCGAGCAGGGGCGGCTCGCCCACGGCTACATCGAGTCGCTGTTCGCGGCCGAGGAGAGCGGGCACACGCTGAAGGGGGTCGCGGCGGAGACCGGGCTGGAGCCCGCGCTGGTCGAGCGCTTCTGGGTCGGCATGGGGCTGCCGTCGGCGGCGCTCGACTCGCTCCGCGACGAGGACGTCGACGCCCTGCGGTACGTGGCCGCGGTGCTCGACTCGGGCTTTCCGCTGGTCGCGTTTCTCCAGCTCTGCCGCGTCTACGGACACGCGCTGTCGCAGATCGCCGACGCCGAGGTGCGCCTCTTTCACATCTACGTGCACGAGCCGCTGATGCGCGAGGGCGTGCCCGGCCTGCAGATGGCCGAGGAGATGAGGGGGCTCGCCCGCGATCTGCTTCCCCTGGCGTCACCGCTCATGGACTTCGTGCACCGGCGGTTTCTCCAGCACTTCGTCCAGCAGGACGTGGTCGGTCACATGGAGACGGAGCTCGAGCCGGACGAGGGCGAGGCCGGGCGGGTGCGCGCCGCGCTCGCCTTCGCCGACCTGGCCGGTTACACGCGCTTCACCGAGGAGGAGGGCGAGGAGGAGGCGCTCTCCTCGGTCGAGCGCTTCGTCGAGGGCGTGACCAACACGCTTCCGGACGACGCGCGCGTGGTCAAGACGATCGGCGACGCGGTCATGGTGGTGGGCCACGACATCAGCGCGCTGGTCGACTGGGCGGTGGGCTTCGCCGGCCTCTTCGACGAGCGCCCCGAGCCGCGCATCGGGATTCACTGGGGGGTGACGCTCTACCGCGACGGCGATTACTTCGGCCGCGAGGTCAACCTCGCGTCGCGCGTCGTGGCGCGCGCGAGAGGGGGAGAGGTGCTCGTCACCGATGCAGTGGTGGAGGCGGTCAGGGGCTCGGCCTCGCACCTCCGCTTCGAGGAGATCGGCGAGGTCAAGCTCAAGGGCTTCGACCAGCCGCGTCAGCTCTGTCGCGCGATTGCGAAGCCGGCATGAGCGACCGTCCGCTCGAAGCGGCCCGCCACAGCGGCCTCGTGCGAGCCGGCGAGCCGCTCCTGGTGATGCTGTCGGGCGGGGGCGACTCGGTCTGCCTGCTGGACGTGGCGCGGCGCCTGGACGCCCGCGTCTCGGCACTGCACGTGAACTACGGGCTGCGCGATGGGGCGGAGGAGGACGAGCGCTTCGTGCGCGAGCTCTGCGCCACGCTCAGTGTGCCGCTGCGCGTGGAGCGAGTCGAGCTCGGGGAGGGCGGCAACCTCCAGGAACGCGCGCGCGACGCGCGGTACGCGCTCGCCGAGCGGAGCGCCGAGAGCGACTATGCGGCCGGTCACACCGCCACCGACCAGGCGGAGACCGTGCTCTACAGGCTGGCCGTGTCCCCCGGGTCGCGCTCGTTGCACGGGATGCCGGCGCGACGCGGGCGCCTCGTGCGGCCGCTGCTGGGCGCGACTCGCTCGGAGGTGCGCGAGTATCTGCGCGAGCGTGCGCTCGACTGGCGCGAGGATCCCTCGAACGCGGATCGCCGCTTCGCGCGCGCGCGCGTGCGACACGACCTGCTCGAGGCACTGCGCTCGATCGGCCCCGCGGCGGAGCGGACGATCGCGGAGACCGCGCGGCAGCTCCGCCAGGAGGCCGAGCTGCTCGATGCGGCGGTCGATTCCGCGCTCGAGGAGCTCGGCGGCGCTACGGCCGTGTCGCTCGCTGCCCTGCGCGAGCACGCTCCAGCGCTGCGGCGCCTCGTGCTCCGCCGCCTGGCCGGCGATCGCCCGGTGCCCGAGTCGATCCTCGAGATCGACGATCGGGGGACAAAAACCGTGGACCTCGGTGGCGGCATGCGCGCGGTGGCCGAGTACGGCACGTTGCGGTTCACGCGCGCGGATGACCGCGAGGTGCCTGAGCCCGTGGCGCTGGCGGTTCCCGGTCGCGCTCGCTTCGGCGACTGGCAGGTCGAGGCCGAGCTGGCCGCACCCGGGGATGTGGTCGTGTCGGCCGAGGCGCTCGGTGCCCGCGCGATCGTGCGTGGGTGGAGCGAGGGAGACCGCATGCGCCCGGTCGGGTTGGGCGGGACGAAGACGCTGCAGGATCTCTTCACCGACCGCAAGGTGCCGCGCGCGCTGCGCCGGACGCTCCCGGTGGTGGAGGCCGCCGGCAAGATCGTGTGGGTGGCCGGCGTGGCGGTCGACGAACGCTTCGCGGCGGCGGAGGGGGCGCCGGGGACGGTCGGGCTGAGCGCGCGAGTGAGGCGCTAGGCAGTTCCGAACACGCGGTCGCCCGCATCGCCCAGCCCAGGGCGGATGTAAGCGTTGTCGTCGAGCTCGCGGTCGACGGCCGCGGTCCAGACCGGGACCTCGGGGTGGTGCTGCTCGACCGCCAGGAGCCCCTCGGGCGCAACCACCAGGCACACGAGCGCGAGCTTCTGGGCGCCGGCCGCCTTCAGGCGGTCGAGCGCGTGCACCGCGCTACCGCCGGTCGCGAGCATCGGGTCGATCACATAGACGAAGGCGTCCGCCAGGCCGGGCGGGAGGCGCTCGTAGTAGTCCACCGGGCGGTGCTCCTGCTCGTCGCGATAGACCCCCACGTGCCCCACGCGCGCCCCGGGCAGCAGGCGCAGGAACCCGTCGACCATGCCGAGTCCGGCTCGCAGCACCGGCACGATCGCGATCTCGCCGGGCAGGCGGCTGCCGGTGGTGGCCTCGAGCGGCGTCTCGACATCGACGGTGCTCGTGGGGAGGTCGCGCGCGGCCTCGACGGCGAGGATCGCCGAGGCCTCGAACAGCGCCTGGCGAAACTCGCCGTGACCCGTGCTGTGGTCGCGCATGACGGTGAGCCGGTCGGCGAGCACCGGGTGGTCGACGACGACGAGGCGCTGTGGCATGTGGCGACGATAGCCTCGCGCGCGCGTGTCCGCAGCCAGCCGCAACATTGAATTGAAGGCCAGGGACCCCGATCCGGCCGGCACGCTCGACCGCGCGCTCGCCTTCGGCGCTCGCGACGCGGGGGAGATCCGCCAGCGCGACACCTACTTCGCCGGGACCCACGGGCGGCTCAAGCTGCGCGAGCAGGAGCCCGGCGACGACGAGCTGATCCAGTACCAGCGCGAGGAAGCGGCCGGCGCCCGCACGAGTGAGTACCGGCGCCTCGCGGTTCCGGACGCGGCGGCGCTCCGGGAGGCGCTCGAGGCGGCGCACGGCACGCTCGTGGTGGTCGACAAGCGCCGGCGGCTGCTTCTCTGGGAGAACGTGCGTATCCATCTCGACGGGGTCGAGGGGCTCGGCTCGTTCGTCGAGCTCGAGGCGGTGGCCGAAGAGGGGTCCGACCTGAGCGAGGAGCGCTCCAAGGTGGAGCGGCTGCGCGAGCAGCTCGGGATCGCGGCCACGGACCTCGTTGCCTCGAGCTACTCGGACCTGCTCCTCGACGCTCCAGAGGCCCTGCTGCGGGCCGCCGAGGCCGCGATGAAAAACGCGCACGCTCCGTACTCGCAATTTCCCGTCGGCGCCGCCCTGCGTGCCTCGGGCGGCGGCATCTACACCGGGGCGAACGTCGAGAACGCGGCCTACCCGCAGGGCCAGTGCGCCGAGGCCTCGGCGATCGGCGCCCTGGTTGCGGCGGGGGCGCGCACCATCACCGCGGTCGCGGTGGTCGCCGAGCGCCAGGACATCTGCCCGCCGTGCGGGGGATGCCGCCAGCGCCTGTCGGAGTTCGCGGGCCCGGACATCCCGGTCCACCTCGGCCGCCCGGGCGGCCCGCGCCAGACGTTGGCCCTCCGGGAGCTGCTCCCGTACGCCTTCGACCTTGAGCCTCCGACGAAGTGAGCTGGCGCGAGGCAGGCGCGGTGCTGGCCGAGCGGGGCGCCTCGGCCCCGCGAGTCGGCGTCGTACTCGGCTCCGGGCTCGGCCAGGTCGCCGAAGCGGTCGAGCAGGCGGTCGAGGTTCCCTACGGGGAGTTGCCCGGGTTCCCGCGTCCGACCGTGGAGGGTCACGGCGGGCGCGCGGTCCTCGGCACGATCGGCGACGTTTCCGTGGCGGTCTTCCAGGGTCGCGCGCATCTCTACGAGGGAATCGATCACGACCTCGTCCGCACGCCGGTGCGCGCCCTGCGGGCCGCGGGGGCGGAGATCATCCTGCTGACGAACGCCGCGGGCTCGCTCAACGCCGAGGTCGGCCCGGGCAGCCTGATGCTGATCACCGACCACATCAACCTCAGCGGGGTCAACGTGCTCACCGGGCCCAACGAGGAGGAGCTCGGCGAGCGCTTCACGAGTCTGCGCGACGCCTACGACCCCGCGCTGCGCGACGGCCTGCGGGCCGCGGCCGGCGAGCTCGGCATCGACCTCGCCGAGGGCGTCTACCTCGCCGCTGGCGGCCCTAGCTTCGAAACGCCGGCCGAGATCAGCGCATTCCGCACGCTCGGCGCCGACGCCGTCGGGATGTCGACCGTCCACGAGACGATCGTCGCCCGTCACTGCGGATTGCGCGTCGCCGCCGTCTCGGCGATCACCAACCTGGCCGAGGGCATGAGCGCCGAGCCGCTCAGCCACGAGCAGACACTGCGCGACGCCGCACGCGCGGCGGGCGACCTGGCACCGCTCGTCACCCGCTTCGTCGAGCGCCTCTGACCCGATGCAGATCCCCAAGGCAGAGCTCCATGTCCATCTCGAGGGAACCGCGCCGCCGGCGCTGATCCGGCGCATCGCCGAGCGCCACGGCCTGGCGGTCCCAGACGGCGTCTTCGCCGCCGAGGATCGCTTCGCCTACACAGACTTCCTCGACTTCCTGAGGACCTACGACCGCGCCGCCAGCGTCATACGCAGCGCGGACGATTACCGCGACATCACCTACGAGTACCTCGCAAGCTGCGCTCGCGACGGGGCCATCTACGTCGAGCTGATCGCCTCTCCCGACCACGCGAAGCTCGTCGGCCTGAGCGACGAGGCACACCTGGACGGGATCGCCCGCGGCATCGACGACGCTCGCACCGACCACGGCATCGAAGCCCGCATCCTGATCTCGGCCGTGCGCAACTTCGGCGTCGAGCGAGCCGTGCGGGTGGCGCGCTACGCCGCCGCGCATCCCCACCCATACGTCGTCGGCTTCAACATGGCGGGCGACGAGGAGAACTTCCCGGCGGGCGACTACGCCGAGGCCTTTGCCACCGTCGCCGACGCGGGTCTCGGCTGCACCGTGCACGCCGGCGAGTGGGCGGGACCGGAGAGCGTTCGCGCGGCGCTCGGGCTGCCGGTGACTCGCATCGGCCACGGCGTCCGGTCGATCGAGGAGCCGGCGCTGGTGGAGGAGCTGGCCGAGCGCGGCATCGTTCTCGAGTGCTGTCCCACCAGCAACGTCGTCCTCGACCTCTTTCCAAGCTACGAGGATCACCCCCTGCCGCGTCTGAAGCAGGCAGGGGTGAAGATCACTCTCGGCTCAGACGACCCGCCTTACTTCGGCGCCAGCATCGGCGGCGAATACGCGGTCTGCGCCGAGCACTTTGGATTCGACGCTGCCGCGCTGAGGGGGATCACCCGCACCGCACTGGAGGCCGCTTTCTGCGACGAAACTCTCAAAGAGCGCCTAATACAAAGGGTGTAGGCTGGCCGGATTCTTGGCCCTCCCGGGCTTGCCCCAACCTGCATCGGCAAGAGGAGATTCTCACCGTGAGTAGGACCTTCCGGCTTTTGGTCATGGCGCTCATCGCAGCGCTCGCCCTCGGCATCGCAGCCTGCGGCGACGACGACGATGATGGAGGCGGAGGCGGAGACGCCACCACGGAGGAGCAGGGCGCGGACATCAAGGCCGGAGTGGTCACGGACATCGGCGGCCTCAACGACCGCGGGTTCAACGAGGCCGCCAACACCGGCCGCAAGCGCGCCCAGGACGAGCTCGGCATCGAGACGCGGGTGCTGATCTCCGACCAGAACGGCGACTACATCCCGAACCTGACCACGCTCGTGCGCCAGCAGTACGACATGATCGTGTCGAACGGCTTCCTCATGGGCGACGCCACGGCCACCGTCGCGTCGGAGTTCCCGGACACGAACTTCGCGATCATCGATTTCTCCGCCTCGGCCTTGAAGGGCAAGCCCAAGAACGTGGAGGGGCTGATCTTCAAGGAGCAGGAGGCCGGCTATCTGGTCGGCTACCTCGCGGGCCTGTGGGCGAAGGACAACAATGCCAAGGTGGTCTCGACCGTCGGCGGCCAGAAGATCCCGCCGGTCGACCACTACATCGCCGGCTTCCAGGCCGGTGCGAAGAAGGCCTTCCCCGGGGTCGAGACGCTCAACGGCTATTCCCAGGACTTCGTCGACCAGGCCAAGTGCAAGGAGATCGCGCTCGACCAGATCGCCAAGGGCTCCAAGGTCGTCTTCCAGGTGGCCGGCCAGTGCGGCCTCGGCGCGCTCGACGCGGCCAAGGAGAAGGGCGTTCAGGGCATCGGGGTCGACAACGACCAGTCATTCCTCGGCCCCCACATCCTGACCAGCGCGCTGAAGAAGGTCGACGAGGCGGTCTTCAACGCGATCAAGCGCGCCCAGGACGGCACCTTCAAGGGCGGGACCGACGTGGTGGCGACCGTCGAGAACGGCGGTGTCGGGATCGGCAAGCTCAGCGCGGAGGGCGAGAAGTACGCCGATCAGGTCCAGGAGATCGAGGACATGATCGCGGCGGGCGAGATCCCCGACATCCCCGACACGGTCAAATAAGCAATAGATTCGTCCTCGGTGAGCGCTGACAACCTTGCTCTCGAGCTACGCGGGATAACTAAGAGGTTCGGCCCGGTCGTCGCGAACGACCGGGTCGACTTCGACCTAAAGCGCGGCGAGGTGCACGCCCTGCTGGGCGAGAACGGCGCCGGCAAGTCCACACTGATGTCGATCCTCTACGGCCTCTATCACCCCGACGAGGGTGAGGTTCGCGTGGACGGGGAGCCGGTGAAGGTCGACTCCCCCTCGAAGGCGATCGACCTCGGAATCGGCATGGTGCACCAGCACTTCATGCTCGTCCAGGTGATGAGCGTGACCGAGAACATCGTTCTCGGCAACGAGCCGCGCCGTGGCGGCGGCCTGCTCGACGTCCGCACGGGCGCTCGCAAGGTGCGGGAGCTGTCCGAGCGCTACGGCCTCGCCGTCGACCCCCACGCGATCATCGAGGACGTCACCGTGGGCACCCAGCAGCGCGTCGAGATCCTGAAGACGCTCTACCGCGACGCCCGCATCCTCGTGCTCGACGAGCCGACCGCCGTGCTGACCGCCCAGGAGGCGGGCGAGCTCTTCGAGGTGCTGCGGGCGCTGAAGGCCGACGGCGTGGCGATCGTCTTCATCAGCCACAAGCTCGGCGAGGTCCTGGAGATCGCGGACCGCGTGACCGTCCTGCGGCGCGGCAAGAAGGTCGACACGGTGCCCACCGAGGGCGCGACCGAGCAAAGCCTGGCGCGCCTGATGGTCGGGCGCGATGTTCTGCTGCGGGTGGAGAAGGCGGAGGCAAAGCCGCACGATCCCGTGCTGGAGGTCGAGGATCTCGTAGTGCGCGACGACCGCGCGCTGGAGGCCGTTCGGGGCGTCTCCCTGTCGGTGCGCGGCGGCGAGATCGTGGCCCTGGCCGGGGTCGACGGCAACGGTCAGCACGAGCTCGTGGAGGCGATAGCCGGGCTGCGCAACCCCGAGGCGGGGAGCATTCTGATCTCGGGCGAGGAGGTCTCGGGGCGCGGCGTTCGCCACACCTGTGACGCCGGCGTGGCTCACATCGCCGAGGACCGCCATCTGCGCGGCCTGGTGCTCGACTTCACCCTGGCGGAGAACCTGGCCCTGCGCGAGTACTACAAGAAGCCGCTGTCCACGGCCGGGTGGCTCAACATCGGGCGCATCAATGCCCGCGCCCGGGACCTGCTCGAGGAGTACGACGTGCGCGGTGGCAGCGCGGGGACGCTGGCCAGCTCGCTGTCGGGCGGCAACCAGCAAAAGGTCTGCATCGCGCGCGAGATAGCCAGCAACCCCAGCCTGCTGCTGGCCCACCAGCCCACCCGCGGCCTCGACGTCGGTGCAATCGAGTTCGTGCACAAGCGCCTGCTGGCCGAGCGCGAGCGGGGGCGGGGCGTCCTGCTCGTCTCGCTCGAGTCCGAGGAGGTGCGCGCGCTCGCCGATCGCATCCTCGTGATCTATGAGGGCGAGATCGTGGGCGAGTTCCCGCCCGATGCCTCCGAGGAGGAGCTGGGCGTGGCTATGACCGGCGGGACCGGCCAGGCCGCGGCGTGAACGAGGAGCGCGACGGGCGCGAGGGGAATCCGCCCCAGCCCGAGGGCGGATCGGGGGCTGGGAACGAGCCGCTGCCCGCAGGCGCCCAGACGCCCGCATCGCGCCTGGCCGCCTACGTGCGCGGCGGCGGTGTGGTGGTCCCGCTGCTCACAGTGCTGCTGGCATTCCTGATCGGCGGTCTGGTCGTGTTCATCACCGGCAACGACCCGATCGCGACCTACGACGCGATTTTCCAGGGCACCGGCCTGCAGTGGCTCGCCCCGTGGCCAATAGACGACCGGGAGCTGGCGGCGACCAACCTGCAGCAGACGCTCATCATCACCACGCCGCTGATCCTGACCGGGCTGGCCGTGGCATTCGCCTTCCGTGCAGGCCTCTTCAACATCGGCGGTCAGGGCCAATACATCATGGGGTCGGTCGCCGCCGTCTGGGTGGGCTCCTCGTTTGCCGGGATGCCGGCCCTGCCGCACATACTGCTCGCGATTTTGGCGGCGTGCGCGGCCGGAGCGTTCTGGGCAGGCATCGCCGGCGGGTTGAAGGCGACCGTCGGCGCCAACGAGGTGATCTCGACGATCATGCTCAACTACACCGCGATCTACCTCGGGCTATACCTGTTCGGACAGGGCGGGCCGCTCCAAAACGACCTCGACAAGAGCCTGCCGGTCTCCAACGACATCGTCGAGGCGGCCCACCTGCCGGTGTTCTGGGGCAGTCCGGTGTTGCAGGGGCTCCACATCGGGCTGTTCATCGCGCTGGCGGCGGCGGGCGTGTTCTGGCTGATCCTCAACCGCTCGACCACGGGCTACGAGGTGCGCGCCGTCGGCCTCAATCCCGAGGCCGCCCGTTACGGCGGCATGAACGTGTCGAAGAACTACCTGCTCGTGATGGCGCTGTGCGGCCTGTTCGCCGGCCTGGCCGGCGCGCTCGACGTCCTGGGCTGGCAGTTCCGCGTGGCCACGAACGACGTCGAGATCTCGGACCTGGGCTTCTTCGGCATCGCCGTCGCGTTGCTGGGGCGCAACACCGCGCTCGGAACGGTGGCCGCGGCCCTGCTGTTCGGCGCGCTCCTCAGCGGCACCTCGCAGCGCAATCTCGACCCGACGATCTTCGAGCCCGAGTTGGCGTCGAACCTGACCTTCGTCATCCAGGGCCTCGTCGTGCTCGTCGTCAGCGCCGACGTGCTCGTGCTCGGCGCGTTGAGGCGGGGGCGGGGAGCCATCACGCGCCGGAGAGGCCCGTCCCCCGCCGCGGAGAAGGGCCAGGCATGAGCACCGCGACCCTCGCCGCGTCGCGCTCGGGAATCACCGCGGGCCGGCTCGGGTGGTTCGGCGTCGCGGCCGGGGCGGTCGCCTGGTTCATCGCTCTTCCTCCACTGGTGATCCGCACGCCGATCCCGTCGCTGCTGCTGGGCGCCGTGGCGGTGGCCGCGGGCGTGACCGCGCTGCGCGGCGGCGAGCGGCGCCTCGGCTACGGCGCGATCGCGGCCGGTCTGATCGGCGCGGTCGGTGCCGTGGTGGCCACGAAGTCCGGCGAGAGCCACCTCGAGGATGTCTTCGTGTGGTCGGCGCTGATCGCCGCCATGCTGCGGTTCGCCACCCCGCTCGCCTTCGCGGCGCTGGGCGGCATCCTGTCCGAGCGCAGCGGCGTCATCAACATCGGCCTCGAGGGGATGATGCTGATGGGCGCCTTCTTCGGCATCTTCGGCGCGGACCTGACCAGCTCCTGGCTGCTCGGGGCGCTGATCGGCATGGCCGCTGCCGGGGTGCTCGGCCTGTTGCACGCGGTCCTGTCGATCACCCTCCGCGCCGACCAGGTCGTGGGGGGGACTGCCATCAACCTGCTCGCAATCGGCATCACGGGCTATGTGTTCATCGCTCACTACGGCGCTCGCGGCACTCCCAACGACATCCCGCGCGTGCCCGAGGTCGACCTTCCGCTCGTCCAGGACATCCCGCTGGTAGGCGACGCCATCGGCGAGGCCAGCCTCCTGACATGGGTGGCACTGCTGCTGGTGCCGCTGCTGACGGTCTATCTGTTTCGCACGCCGGGCGGCCTGCGTCTGCGCTCCGTGGGCGAGAAGCCGCGGGCCGCCGACAGCGTCGGCGTGCCCGTGCCGCGCACGCGCTACCTGGCCGTGATCGCCTCCGGCGTTCTCGCGGGGCTCGGCGGGGTCTACCTGACGCTCGCGCTCGTGGGCTCCTTCAACGAGAGAATGACCGACGGGCGCGGCTTCATCGCACTGGCCGTGGTGATCTTCGGGAACTGGCGCCCGGTGGGCGCGCTGGCCGGCGCCCTGCTGTTCGGCTTCTCGAGCGCCGTGGCGCAGCGGCTGCCCGCCTTCTCCGACTCGCTCGCGGTGCTCTTCCAGGCGCTTCCGTACGTGCTCACGCTCATCGTGCTCGCGGGCGTGATCGGCCGCTCCCGGCCCCCGGCCGCCATAGGCGTGCCCTACGTGAAGGAGTAGCCCGATGACGGTCTCTCGCCTCGTGCTCGCAAGTCCCACCGACGAGACCATGTCGCCGCGTCTGAGCGACGAGGTCGAGCTCTACCAGCGCACCTACAACACGCTTCTGCGCTCGAGCGGCGAGACGCACCTACGCGTGCTCGAATCGTCCCATCGCCAGATGGGCTCGAGCCTGCATCCCCTGGCCGACTCCGACGAGCCCGATCTCGGCGCCCTGATCTACGCGATCCGCCGCCTGCCCGACGGGATCGCGGGAGCCGAGCTCGTGATCATGGGCCAGGAGGCGGAGGTCTTCTCGCGAAACGCCATCGTGATCGACGACTGGGACGAGGCCGACGCCCCGGCGCGACGGCGCCGCTGGCACGACGCCGGCGACGGCACACACGCGGTGCTGCTGGCGAGCGCCTCGGACGTGGACGACCTGATCCCCACGCTCGTGGCGTTCCAGATCGAGTGGAACAAGATCCGCGTGCGCGAGCGGGCGGCGGGCTGGCCGCCGGAGGGCAAGCCGACGCCCGAGGCGTGCGCCGAGGCTCTCGGCGGCTCGCCGGACGACTGGGAACGGCTGCGCAAGGCGTGGGGCGACCGCTTCGAGGAACGCATGAGGCTGATCGCCGAGCGGCGCATGAACCTCCGCGTTCGGATGCTGGGCGGAACGCAGGTCGGCTACGCGCGCATGACCCGGCGCTGGTGGAACCCGGTCCACGACGCCCTCGCCGAGCAGGGCCTCGGCGACGCGCCGATGTACTTCGTTAGCTCGAATACGCACAGCCTGGTGAACATCGCCACCGGCATCGCCAGCGAGCGCGAGCAGGCGCTCGTGGACTTCGTGGAGACCCTGCCTGAGAGCGACATCCTGACCGAGGAGCTGGCCGCCTTCCGGGAGGGGCGCTCGGAGGGGTCCTGGGAGAACTTCCTCTACTTCGTGGCGCGGCTCTACTTCGACTCGCATGGGGAGGAGGGCCGCGAGGCGCGCCGGCGCTCGGAGCAGGAGTGCGGCGTCTCGCACCTGCGCAGCACCACCGCGCTGCGCGTACCGGCCCAGCTGATCCCGCTGTCCAAGCTGGTCCCCGAGCGCCTCGACCCGCGCCTCGGCGAGGTGGATGCTGCAGCCCTGGCGCAGAGCGAGGCGGTGGTGGTCAACATCGACTACCCGCTCGGGCTGGCCGCGTACAACATCCTGCGCGAGGTGGCGGTGGACGCTGCGATGCTGAAGGGCGTCTACGTGCTCGGCAAGGCCGCGACGCTCAACGCCGACGTCGGCGACGTGATGCTCTCGAGCGTCGTGCACGACGAACACTCGGGCTCGACCTATTGGCTCGACAACGCCTTCGGGGTCAACGACCTGGCCGGAGACCTGCGTTTTGGCAGCGGCCTCGACAACCAGCGCGCCGTCACGGTCAAGAGCACGTTCCTCCAGAACCGCGCGTACCTCGACTTCTACTACCGCGAGGCGTTCACGGTGGTCGAGATGGAGGCGGGGCCCTACTGCAACGCGATCTACGAGATCGCCGACGCCGACCGCCACCCGGTGGGCGAGGCGGTCAACTTCTCAAAGCTGCCGCTCGACTTCGGGATCATCCACTACGCGTCAGATACGCCCTACACCCAGGCCCGAACCCTGGGAGCGCGCGGCCTGTCCTACTACGGAATGGACTCGACCTACGCGTCGTCGCTGGCGATCCTGCGCCGGATCCTGCGGCTCGAGGGCGCGCTCGCTTAGGGCGCCGGCCGACATGGACGAGCTCGACATCGGGCGCACGCTGATCCTGTGGTTCTGGGCGCTCGGACTGGCCGGCATCGAGATCGAGATCGAGGGCGGCTATGGGTGGGCCGAGCGGATGCCCACCTGGTTCAAGAAGCGCGGCGCCGTGGGCAAGGTCTACGGCGTGATCATGGGCGGCCGCCCTCTCACGGGCTACCACGTCTACGCGTTCACGATCCCGCTGCTGCTGCTGCACCTGCCCTTCGTGAGCGGAGTCGAGTGGACCCTGGGAGCCGAGATCGCCACCGTTGCCACCTACTTCGCCCTGGCTGTGGTCTGGGACTACCTTTGGTTCGTGCTCAACCCCGCCTACACGGTCGCGCGCTTTCGGCAGGGCAGCGTCTGGTGGTTCGACGTGCCCTGGCTGTGGCGCTTTCCGCGCGACTACTACCTGAGCATCGGCCTCTCGATCGTCCTGGCGGCGGTCGCGAGCCTGGTGGCCGACTCCAACGAGCACATCAATCGCCACCTCTGGATGCTGGCGGGCCTGGCGATCCTGACCGGCCTTGCCGTCCTCGCCGCGCCGCTCTACGGCCGCTGGTATCGCCGCATGCGGAGCGCCGACGATCGTGCTCTCACGCGCACCTGGCCCCCGCCCGCACCCGACGACGCGTGGGCCGGCGGCATTCCGGACTTTGCTCCGCTCGACCCGCCGCGCGACTGAGGACGGCGGATGGCCGCCGCCGGCGAATTCGCGATCCGCCTCTCTTCGATCGAAGAGCTCTTCTGGGCGTTCGACGCCCGGCCGGTCGCCGAGCGTCAGGTGACGGCCGATGTGCGCTGGCACCTGCTGGACGAGTGGGAGCGCCTGCGCGAGTCCGAACCGCAGTGCCTGACGGTGTACGCGCCGGCCGCCGAGCGAGCGGCCACGGACGAGGCGGCGGTCAGCACTGCCCTTCGCGCGAGCCTGCGCTCCGCGTCTGGGCCGCTGCGCCGTGTCGACCCGCTCTCGCGCCAGCAGAAGGTCGCCGCGCGCATCGGCGTCGCCTTCCTGTTCGCTTCGATCATCGCGTCCACGGCGATCGAACGCGCCAGCGAGGACATCATCGCCGAGGGCATCTCCCAGGGCATCCTCGTCGTCGGCTGGGTGGCGGTGTGGGCCCCGGCCGCTCGCTTCATCGTCGACGTGGTCCCGCACGTGTTCAACAGGCGCCGCTTTGCCGAGTTCGCGGACATCGACGTGCGCTTCGCCTGGGTCTGACGGGCGAAGTGGCGCCGAGCTAGCGTTCGAACTCGGACGGTGGCCAGTCGGACGGCCGCATCGAGCTCACCATCGGACGGACCTTACGGTCCGGGCGCGCAAAGCCACGGCGGCTCTCCGCACCGAAGATGGGCCCGAAGACGATCGCGACCAACATTGAAGCCACAAGGAAGATCACGGGGTCCATGGTTGTGATCAATGTTACTCACGGCCACAGCAGTTCCCGAGCGGGGCCGCCGCCCGGGCGGGCGGGCCCCGCTTGGGGTCCTCCGGCGCGGCCATTCGCACGCGCCTGACGTTGACCGCCACATGGGCGGCAAACGTCAGCCCGGCGAGGTTCTCGCCGCCCGGGCGGGCGCTTATGCCCCGATTGGGTGCCAGGCCGTCTTCAGCTCGGTCACGCCTTCGAGGCGCGACAATGCGTCCTTGGTCGCCTCCCCATAGCTCGTCGTCGCGCGGGCGTGGCGAACCCGGGTCACGCTCTCGGCGGCGAGCTTGTCGAGCTCCGTGCCGAGGTCGGGGTCGCCCGAGCAATCGACCAGCGCGTTGAGGTCGTGGTGGGCGGCCAGCGCGAGGGCCAGCTCCCCGCGCCTGCCCGACAGAAGGTTCGCCACTCCGGCCGGCAGGTCCGACACGCCCAGCACCTCGGCCAGGTCGAGCGCCGCCAGCGGCTTGGCCTCCGAGATCGCGGCGACGACGGTGTTGCCGGCCGCGAGCGCCGGCGCCAGCTCGGCGACCAGGCCGAGCAGCTCGGGCTCGTCGGGCGCCACCAGGCCCACCACACCCGTGGGCTCGGGCGTCGAGAAGGAGAGGAAGGGCGCGGCCACCGGGTTGATCCCGCCGAGCACCGGCTGGATCTTGTCGGTCCAGCCCGCGTAGTGGACGAGCACGTCGATCGTCGCCTCGAGCTCGGCGCCCTCGACGCCCAATTCGCCGCCGCGCGACTCCAGCGCCTCGGCCGCCCGGTAGAGGATCTGGCTGCGTTTGTACGCGGTGCGCGCCGCCCAAGGTCCGGCCGCGGTGCGGGCTGCCTTGACCGCGTCGCGGACGTCCTTGCGCGATCCGCGCGGGACGTTTGCGATGTGATTGCCGCCGGCGTCGGTCGCGCGGTCATAGCGACCTGACTCCGAGCGCACGAACGCGCCGCCCACGTAGAGCTTGTAGGTCTTGCGGACGCCGAGCCGGCTCATGCGACACGCAGGTAGGGACGCAGCCCGGCCGGTCCGCCCTCGCGGCCGAAGCCGCTCTCCTTGTAACCGCCAAACGCGGCGGTCGGGTCGAAGTGGTTGTAGGTGTTCTGCCAGACCACGCCCGCGTTGAGCGCGCTCGCCACCTCGAACGCCTTGGCGCCCTTGTCGGTCCAGATGCCCGCGGCAAGGCCGTAGGTCGAGTTGTTGGCCTTCTCGATCGCCTCGGCCTGAGTGCGGAACGTGAGCACCGAAACGACCGGCCCGAAGATCTCCTCCACCGCGATGCGATGGGCGGGCGCGACCTCGGTGAAGATCGTCGGCGCGAACCAGAACCCGCGCTCCGGAAGCTCGCAGGCGACCGTGCGGCGGACCGCACCCTCGCCCTCGCCGGCCGAGACGAGCTGCTCGATGCGCGTGAGCTGCTCGCGCGAGTTGATGGCGCCGACATCGGTGTTCTTGTCGAGCGGGTCGCCGAGGCGCAGCCGGCCCATTCGCTCCCAAAGCTTTCCGACCACGACGTCGGCCACGCTCTCCTGGATCAATAGGCGCGAGCCGGCGCAGCACACGTGTCCCTGGTTGAAGAAGATCCCGTTCACGATGCCCTCGACAGCCTGGTCGAGCGCCGCGTCCTCGAAGACGATGTTCGCCGACTTGCCCCCGAGCTCGAGCGTGAGCGACACGCCGCGCCCGGCCAGCGCCGCCTGGATGTCCTTGCCCACGCCGGTGGAGCCCGTGAACGCGACCTTGTCGATCCCCGGTTGGCGCACGAGCGCAGCGCCGGCCGCGCCATCGCCCGGCACGATCGAGACAACGCCGGGCGGCAGCTCGGCCTCCTGGCAGATCTCGGCCAAGAGCACCGCGCTCAGGGGGGTGGTCTCCGCCGGCTTGAGCACCGCGGTGTTGCCGCAAGCCAGCGCCGGGGCGAGCTTCCAGGCCGCCATCAACAACGGGAAGTTCCAGGGGACGATCTGCGCGGCCACGCCGAGCGGCGCGACCTCGCGCCCACCGACGCCGTAGGAGAGCTTGTCCGCCCAACCTGCGTAGTAGAAGAAGTGCGCGGCCGCCAGCGGGACGTCCACGTCGCGCGACTCGCGGATCGGCTTGCCGCCGTCCATCGATTCCACCACCGCGAGCTCGCGGGCGCGCTCCTGGATCAGGCGCGCGACGCGGAAGAGGTACTTGCCGCGCTCGAGGCCCGACAGCGCCGCCCAGCCGGGCTGGGCCGCGCGTGCGGACTCGACCGCCGCGCGCAGGTCTGCCTCGCCGGCGAACACGACCTCGGCGACGGTCTCCTCGGTTGCCGGGTTGATCGTGGGCACGCGCCGGCCGTCGACCGGGTCGCGGAACTCCCCGCCGATGTAGAGGCCGTAGGAGTCGCGCAGGCGAACGTGCTCGGGCGACTCCGGGGCCGGCGCGTAGTCCCATACGATCTTGGTGCGGGCCTCCTGGGTGCTCATTCCTTCGAGAAGTCCTCCGGTCTGGCATAGCGCCCGGTCTGCGTCTTCTGGTACTGCATAAGCAGGTCGTTGAGCAGCGACGAGGCCCCGATGCGAAAGCGATCCGGCGTAAGCCACTCGTCGCCGAGCGTCTCCTTGACGAGCACCAGCCGGTGCAGGGCGGCCTTGCTGGTCGACACTCCGCCGGCCGCCTTCATTCCCACCGCGCGGCCGCTGCGCTCGGCGTAGTCGCGGATGGCCTCGAGCATCACGAGCGTGACGCCCGGTGTGGCGCCGCTCGCCGCCTTGCCGGTCGAGGTCTTGATGAAGTCCGCGCCCGCCTCCATGGCGAGCATCGAGGCGTGGCGGACGTGGTCGTAGGAGCCGAGCTCGGCGGTCTCGAGGATCACCTTGAGGTGAGCGTCGCCGCAGACCTCCTTCACGCGCACGATCTCCTCCATCACGCGGGTGTCCTCGCCGGCGAGGAACGCCTCGCGGGAGATGACCATGTCGATCTCCTCGGCGCCGGCCGCCACCGCTTCTTCTGTATCGCGCAGCTTGAGGTCGAGCGAGGCCTGCCCGCTGGGGAACGCGGTGGCCACCGACGCGGCGCGAACCCCGGTGCCCTCGAGCGCCTCGCGGGCGACACCCACAAGCGCGGGGTAGACGCAGACCGCCGCGCAGGAGGGGATCTCGGCGATGGCCGGAGCCGGCACGACCGCCTTGGCGCACAGATGGCGAACCTTGCCCGGGGTGTCGGCGCCCTCGAGCGTCGTGAGATCGGTCATCGAGACCGCGAGGCGGATGCCCTGCTGCTTGGCGGTCGTCTTGATGGAGCGCTTGCCGAGAGCGCCGGCGCGCTCCTCGATCCCGACGCGGTCGACGTGGGGGAGGCGGCGAATCACCCCTTGAGTATGGCGGGTCGGCTTGCGGGGATACTCCACCGCAATGCCCCGTGCGGCCGTAATCGTCCTGGATGCCTGCGGAGTCGGCGCGCTGCCCGACGCGGCCGACTACGAGGGCGACGAGGGTGCCAACACGCTCGGGCATTTGGCCGAGCGAGTGGGTGGCCTGGAGCTGCCCACCCTGGAGCGCCTCGGGCTCGGCTCGATCATCCCGATCCTCGGAGTGGAGCCGGCCGCCGACCCCGTGCTGCACGGCCGCCTGGCGCCGCTGGGGCCGGGGAAGGAGTCGACCACGGGCCACTGGGAGCTGATGGGCGTGGTGCCCGAGCACGCGCTGCCCACCTACCCCGAGGGCTTCCCGCCCGACGTGATCGCCGATCTCGAGGGGGCGACCGGCAGGCTCTACTGCTGCAACCGCCCCTACTCGGGCACGGAGGTGATCGAGGACTTCGGCGCCCATCACCTCGAGACGGGAGAGCTGATCCTCTACACCTCGGCTGACTCGGTCCTCCAGATCGCCGCACACGTGGACGTACTCGACGAGCCCGCGCTGTACGAGGTCTGCGAGACCGCGCGCAAGGTCATGGCGGGCGAGCACCGCGTCGGCCGCGTGATCGCGCGGCCCTTCGGGGGCGAGCCGGGAGCCTTCGAGCGCCGCGAGGGTAGGCGCGACTACGCGGCGCCGCCCCCCGGGCGCTCCTACCTGGAGGAGCTCCAAGACGCCGGGCAGCCGGTGCACGGCGTGGGCAAGATCCGCGACCTGTTCGCCGGAGTGGGAGTGGACGAGAAGCACGACGGCGGCACGAACGCGAAGGGGATCGCGGCCACGACCGCGCTGCTGGAGGGGCTCGACGAGGGGCTGATCTTCGTCAACCTCGTCGACACAGACCAGGTCTACGGCCATCGCCACGACGTCGGGGGCTTTCACCGCGCGCTGCAGGAGATCGACGCAGCGGCGGCTGGCTGGCTGGAGCTGATGCGTGCTGACGATCTGCTCGTCCTCACCGCCGATCACGGCGTCGACCCCGACGCTCCGCACACCGACCACACGCGCGAATACGCGCCGCTGCTGGCGCGCTTCGAGGGCCACGGCGGCCGCCGCCACGACGGCCCGTTGGCCGATGTGGGCGCGAGCGTGCTGCGCTGGCTGACGGGCCGCGACGCAGCGGAGCTGCCGGGCGAGCCGTTCGTCTGAACGCACGGCCTCTGGCGCATGTTGCGCAGGACACCCGTCCGGCGTATCGTCAAAGGAGCCGCGGGGGTGCGCGCAAGGACCTGATTTCAGGAGAGTCCATGAACGATGCTCCGCAACCCCCTTCCGGCGATGAGCCCCCCGAGCAGTCTCGGCCCCTGCTTTTCATCAGCCATCGCCACGACGACTTCGCGATCGCCGAGGTGGTGCGCAACTTCGTCACCTACCACAGCGGCAACAGCATTGCGGTCTTCCAGAGCTCCTCGGAGGACGGCCAGGCGCCCAAGATCGGCCGCAACGTCAACCGCGAGCTGAAAAACGCGTTGTGGAAGTCCGACGTCCTCGTTCTGATCTACACCGGCCAGGAGCGCGACTGGGACTACTGCATGTGGGAGTGCGGGGTGGCGACCCACTCCGAGAGCGAGGAGACTCGCGTCATCGTGCTCCAATGCGGGCACCAGCTGCCGCGCGTCTTTGCCGATCAGGTGGCCGTCGACCTGCGTGATGCCGGCAAGGTCCGGCGCTTCGCCAACGAGTTCCTGACGCACAACGACTTCTTCCCCGGCAGGGACTACCGCGTCACCGAGTTCCAGGAAAATGACAAGAACGTCGAGCGAGCCGCGTCGCACCTGTTCGACGACCTGCAGGAGGTCCTGCCGCATCACTCCGACGAGGTCGAGGAGTGGCCTGCCGTGCCGTTCGTCCGACTCGAGCTCAGCTCGCCACAGGTGCTCCAGATCACCGAGGAAGATGACGACGACAGGGCCCGGGCGATCACCTCGGCCCTCCTCTTGGAGGCCGCCGTGCTGAAGAGCGACCGGGAGGCCGCCGCGCTCTTCGGCCGCCCAACGCTCCCCGCCGACGAGCCGTTCGGCAGCATCCTGCCCAAGAGCGTCCGAGCCGGGGAAGTGCCCGATTGGCTGAACAGCCTGGCGCACCAGGTGATGCGCGCGGCCCAGTGGAACTTTCCCGCGGTGCGGTGGGGCCTGATGCGCTCGGCAAACGAGAACGACGGCACCTGGTACAGCCCCGTCCTGACCCACGTGCGGCGGTTGCCGGCCAAGTCCATGCAGTTCGACGTCCACTTTCAGCGGTTCGCCTGCCCGCCGGGCTCGACGGCGGTCAGCCTGCCGCTGCCTCAGAATGGCCAGGCCGAGCGCCAGAGCGGCGAATTGGCGGAGCAGAGCCAATGAAGCGGGGCAACCCGAAGGTGTTCATCAGCTACCGGCGCGACGAGACGCCCGTCCGCGCCGGGCGCCTCTACGACGCCATGATCGCGCGCTTCGGCGAGCGCAACGTCTTCATGGATCTCAACATGGAGCCGGGAATCAACTTCGTGGAGCGGATCACCGAGGTCGTCGGGTCCTGCCACGTCCTGCTCGTGGTGATGGGGCCGAGGTGGGCGACACCCGTTGAGGAAGGCTCGCAGGCGAGCATCGAGGATCCGGACGATTTCGTTCGGCTGGAGGTCGAGACCGCCCTGGGCAACGACGACGTCGCGGTGATCCCTCTGCTCGTCGCCGGAGCCGAGATGCCGGAGCCGGAAGAGCTCCCGACGAGCCTGTGGCCGCTGACCGAGATCAACGCCCTGGAACTCAGCGAAGAGCGCTGGCACCACGACGTCGGCCTGCTCCGGACCCGGCTGGAGGGCCTGCTCGCCGGGACCAGCGCCGTGCACCAGATTCCACAGGAGATGAGGAACCAGCAGCAGGGGAACGGGAGCAGCAACGCGAATGGGAGCGCGAGGCCGCCGGCCTTGTACCTGGCCGCGGGCGGCGCGCTGGTCGCCCTGGCCTTTGCCGCGATCGTGGCCTTGGGCGGGCTCGAGGGAAGGCGGCGCAGCCTCGAGCGGCATTCGCGGCGCTCGCTGACCGGTTAGTGACACCGGCCGCGTAGCCCCGTGCGACGAGTCTGCGTGTTCTGCGGAGCCAGTCCGGGCCTGCGTCCCGTCTATGCCGAGGCCACCGGCGAGATGGCGCGCCTGCTCGTAGCGGAGGGCATCGGCGTCGTCTTCGGCGGTGGCGGCGTGGGCCTGATGGGCGAGCTGGCCGATGCCGTGCTGGAGCAGGAGGGCGACATCACCGGAGTGATCCCGCGCGCGCTCGTCGAGAAGGAGATCGGCCACCGCGAGGTGACCGACCTGCGCGTGGTCGAGTCGATGCACGAGCGCAAGGCGCTGATGGCCGAGCTGTCGGACGCGTTCATCGCGCTGCCCGGCGGCCTCGGGACGCTCGAGGAGCTGTTCGAGGTCTACACCTGGGCACAGCTCGGGCTGCACGAAAAGCCCTGTGGGCTGCTCAACACAGACGGCTACTACGACGGCATCGGCGAGTTTCTCGACCACGCCGTGCGCGAGCGCTTCGTGCGCTCCGAGCACCGCGGCATGCTCCTGGTAGAGCCCTCGCCGCGGGCGCTGCTCGACCGCCTGCAGGCCTTTGAGCCAGAGGCGATCGCGCCCAAGTGGATCGACCGCAAGGAGACCTGACGTGGACGCCGGGACAACGATTGTCCGCGCCCGGGTCATGCACACGCCACGCGACCCCTTCCGCGATGGGGGGACGCTGGAGGTCGAGGAGGCACTGGCCTTCGCCGGCGGCCGGGTGCTCGCGACCGGCAGCTTCGCCGAGCTGAGTGGCGCTCACGCGGACGCGCGCATCATCGACGCTCGCGGCGCCTTCGTCCTGCCAGGCCTGGTGGACACCCACGTCCACTGGCCACAGCTCGGCATCGTCGGCGCGATGGGCCTCGAGCTGCTCGACTGGTTGCGCCGGCGCACGCTGCCCGAGGAGGCGCGCCTGTCCGACCTCGACTACGCCCGCCCGCTCGCGCGTGAGTTTCTGGCGGCGCTCGCCGCCAACGGAACCACCAGCGCGCTGGTGTTCGGCTCGCATTTCCCCGAAGCCCAGGAGGTCTTCTTCGAGGAGGCCCGCGCCAGCGGCCTGCGGATCGCAAGTGGCCTGGTCGTGTCCGACCGCGACCTGCTGCCTGTGCTGCAGCGCACGCCCGGCGAGGCCTACGAGGCCGGCCTGGCGCTGGCGCGCCGCTGGCACGGCGAGGGCCGCCTGCGCTACGCGGTCAGCCCGCGCTTCTCGCTCTCGTGCTCGGAGGCGATGCTCGAGTCGTGCGCGGCTCTCGCCGGTGAGCTCGACTCCGCGCTCGTGACCAGCCACATCAACGAGAACGAGGCCGAGGTCCAGGCCGTGGCCGAGCGGTTTCCGTGGTCGGCCGGCTATCTCGAGACCTACGACCGCTACGGCCTGGTCGGGCCCGCCACCGTGCTCGCCCACAACGTCCACGTCAGCGACCCGGAGCTCGTTCGGATGGCAGCTGCCGGCGCCTGCGCAGCCAGCTGCCCGGCGAGCAACGCCTGCCTGGGCAGCGGGATCTTCCCGATGCGCCGCCACCTCGACCACGGGGTGCGCTTCGCGCTCGGGACCGACCTCGGCGCGGGCGCCTGCGCCAGCATGCTCGGCGAGGGACTGATGGGCTACCAGGCGCAGATGCTCGCCGCCGAGGGCGTGCGCATGCACCCGGCGCACCTGCTGTGGCTGGCAACGCGCGCGGGCGCCGACGCGCTGGGGCTCGGCGACGAGATCGGCGACTTCGCGCCGGGTCGCGCGGCCGACCTGGTCCTCATCCGCCCACCGGAGGGCTCCACGCTCGCCGCGGTGCTGCGCCGGGTCGACTCCGATGACGAAGCCCTGGGGGCGATCTTCACACTCGCGCGCGAGGAGAGCGTGGCCGAGGTGCGCGTGGCGGGGATGGCTGTCTAGACTCGCGGCCGTGGCCGAGCATCGCGTGGGCGAGATCCTGGTTCAGCGCGACGAGCTGGAGCACCGCGTCCGCGAGCTGGCCGAGGAGATCTCGCGCGACTACGAGGGCAAGGACCTGATCCTGATCGGCGTCCTGAAGGGTGCCGTCTTCTTCCTGTCGGACCTGATGCGCCACCTCGACGTGAACGTCGAGGTCGACTTCATGGCGGTTTCCTCATACGGTGCCTCGACCGACTCATCCGGCGTCGTGCGCATCCTCAAGGACCTCGACGCGGTCATCGAGGGCCGCCACGTGCTCATCGTCGAGGACATCGTCGACTCCGGCCTGACCCTCTCGTACCTGTTTCGCATGCTCCGCGCGCGCAATCCTGCCTCGCTCGAGGTGTGCGCGCTGCTGACAAAGCCCGAGCGTCGCGAGATCGAGATGCCGATCCGCTACATCGGCTTTGAGATCCCCAATCGCTTCGCGATCGGCTATGGACTCGACTTCGCCGAGCGCTACCGCAACCTGCCCTACGTGGCCGTGCTGGAGGGAGAAGCAGCGGAGAGCGTCTGATTCAGCTCGCGCTCCGGAGTGCCGAGAACGGTAAGAGAGTGGCTACCCCATTGCTAGGCTTCGGTTTCACCCTCGGACTCACGTTTTGAGACGAAACATCCCTCGATACGTAGAGGGCTGAGTAGAGGCTCGTCATGAGCAGATTCTTCAAGAGCGCCGCGTTCCCCATTCTGATCGTCGTTGTTCTGGCGTTTTTCGCGCAGAAGCTGATCAGCCCTGGGAATCAGGAGAAGGACCCGAGCTACCGGGAGTTCCTCGCACAGGTCGACGACGGGCGGGTCAAGGAGGTCACTCTCCAGACCAAGAACAACCGCATCGATGTCGAGCTGAAGAACGGCAAGAAGTACCAGACCGCCTTCCTCAACGACACAGAGCAGAACCTGCTCAACGAGCTCAGGGCATCCGACGTGCAGTTCGACGTCCGCCCCAAGGGCGGCTCGGGCTGGATCACGGCGCTCACCTACATCCTGCCGTTCGTGATCTTCCTGCTCTTCTGGCTCTTCATCATCAACCAGATGCAGGGCGGCGGCTCGAAGGTCATGTCCTTCGGCAAGTCGCGCGCCAAGCGCATGTCGGTCGATGCGCCCAAGATCACCTTCCGCGACGTGGCCGGTGTCGACGAGGCGGTGGAGGAGCTCCACGAGATCAAGGAGTTCCTGGAGAACCCGAAGAAGTTCCAGGCGCTCGGGGCGCGCATCCCAAAGGGCGTGCTGCTGTACGGGCCACCCGGCACCGGCAAGACGCTGCTCGCCCGCGCCGTCGCCGGCGAGGCGGGCGTGCCGTTCTTCTCGATCTCGGGCTCGGACTTCGTCGAGATGTTCGTCGGCGTGGGCGCCTCGCGCGTGCGCGACCTGTTCGAGCAGGCCAAGCAGAATTCCCCCTGCATCATCTTCATGGACGAGATCGACGCAGTCGGGCGCCACCGCGGCGCCGGTTTGGGCGGCGGACACGACGAGCGCGAGCAGACGCTCAACCAGCTGCTCGTCGAAATGGACGGCTTCGAGATGAAGGACAACATCATCTTGATCGCCGCGACCAACCGGCCCGACATTCTCGACCCCGCGTTGCTGCGCCCGGGCCGCTTCGACCGCCAGATCGTGGTCGACCGTCCCGACCGCAAGGGCCGTCAGAAGATCCTCGAGGTCCACACCCGCGGCAAGCCGCTCGCAAAGGCCATCGATCTCGACGTGCTCGCCGGCCAGACGCCCGGCTTCACGGGCGCCGACCTGCAGAACCTGGTCAACGAGGCCGCCCTGCTCGCCGCCCGCCAGGGCAAGCGCGAGATCGACCACCTCCAGCTCGAGGAGGGGATCATGCGCGTGATCGCCGGCCCCGAGAAGAAGACGCGCGTGATGAGCGAGAAGGAACGCCGCATCACCGCCTTCGACGAGTTGGGACATGCTCTCGTCGCCCACTACCTCCACAACACCGACCCGGTGCACAAGATCTCCGTGATCTCGCGCGGCCAGGCGCTCGGTTACACCATCTCGCTGCCGACCGAGGACAAGTTCCTCACCACGCGCGCGGAGCTGCACGACACCATGGCGATGACGCTGGGCGGCCGCGCGGCGGAGGAGATCGTGTTCGCCGAGATCACGACCGGGGCGTCGAACGACCTCGAGAAGGTGACCGCCACGGCCAAGCAGATGGTCATGCGCTTCGGCATGTCCGAGAAGCTGGGCCCGCGCGTGTTCGGCCACGATCACGGGCAGCCCTTCCTGGGTCGCGAGTTCAGCTCCGAGCCCGACTACTCCGACGAGATCGCGCGCGAGATCGACGACGAGATCCGCCGCATGGTCGAGGAGGCCCACCAAGCCGCCCGCGACATCCTGGAGCAGCATCGCGACAAGCTGGACGTGACGTCGGAGATCCTGCTGCGCCGCGAGACGATCGAGCGCGAGCAGTTCATCGAGCTGCTCGAGGGCAAGGCCGAGGACGAGGTGTTCGGGGCGGTCGACACACCGGTTCCGCTCCCCCCGCCCGCGACGCCCGAGGCGCCCGAGCGCAAGCCCGAGCGGGCACCAAAGGGATTGCCGCGGCCGGGCCTGGCGGGTGGGACCGCCGAGATGCACCGCGACGGCTCGCCCGAGAAGCCCGAACCGGCTTAGCTGCCCGCGCCAGGGCTCTTGCTCAGCCCCGAGTCACTTCGAACGCACTGCCTCGATTTCCCGGGCTCGAGCGAGGAGTTCCCGTTCAGCGAGGGCGTCTCGGTCTTCAAGGTCGAGGGCAAGGTGTTCGCGCTCAGCTCGCTTGCGTCGGCTCCGCTCGCGGTCAGCCTCAAGTGCGAGCCCGAGATCGCCGAACGGCTGCGGGCGACCCATCCGGCGGTGGAGCCGGGCTATCACCTCAACAAGCGCCATTGGAACACGGTCACGATCGACGGGTCGCTCGAGGATCGCTTTGTCCTCGACCTGATCGAGGATTCCTATGACCTCGTCGTTGCCGGCCTGCCGAAGCGCGTTCAGTCCGAGCTGGGCTGGCCGCCGGCGTAGGTCACGCGGCGAGGGCCGCCGCCGCGCGGGCGCACTCCTCGGCGTAGCCGGCGGGCGTGCGCCCGACCAGCGCCTTGAAGTCCTTGATGAAGTGGGCCTGATCGAAGTAGCCGAGATCGAGGGCGAGGCGCGCTAGGTCACCCTTGCCGGCGGCGATGCGCTCGGCCGCCGCGTGCAGCCGGTAGCGCTGCAGGACCCACTTGGGCGTTACGCCGAGATAGCGCCGAAACAGGCGCTGCATGCTCCGGGCCGACAGCCCATGCTCGGCCGCGACGTCCTCGACGCGGGTGTCGGCGGGCGCGTCCAGCATCGAGCCGGCGATCCGCATTGCGGTGTCGCGTGCCGGGTCGGGACCGGGCAGCCGGGCGCGCAGGAACTCCTCGACCGCGCGCACGCGCTGCTCATTAGTGCTCGCGGCAATGACCTCGTGCTCGAGCTCGCTTGCCGCGGGGCCGAGCACATCGCCCAACTCGCGAGCGGTGTCGGTCAGGTCGGCCATCGCGATCTGGGTGAACGGCTCGAAGGCTCCGGGTCGGAACTTCGCGCCCACGGCCCACCCCTCGCCCTCGAGCAGGCGGCTCCAGCGCTCGGTCCAGACGCCGTGCACCGCCGAGCCGCCCGGCTGCTCGATCACCAGATGCACGCTCGGATGGGGCAGGATCTCCTGCCGGAACGGCTCTCGGCCGCGAAGGTCCCAGCTAACGAGCCAGAACTGCTCCACGAAGCCGGCCAGGTCCGGCGCCGGCCGCGGGCGGGCGAGGCGGAAACGCCCGGCGGCCGGGTTGAGAATGCCCCTGGTGTCCCGCGCTCGCCTCGATGGCATGGCCTGTCGCGTTCTTACAATACGGCGGGCTGCTTGGCGCATAGGGTGCTTCGGGCAAGCGAAATTGGGAGCACCGCCATGGCCGACTACACGCACCTGAACCTGAGAGACGACGTCGAGGACATCGCGCCCAAGCACGGGTTGGGGGGCATCGAGTCCCACTTTGCGCGCAACCCGCTCGGGCTGGAGAAGTCAGGCGTGAGCTACTACAAGCTCGACCCGAACTTCCGGCTGCCGTTCGGGCACACGCACTCCGAGCAGGAGGAGATCTACGTTGTGCTCAGCGGCAGCGCGACCTTCAAGGTCGACGACGAGATGGTGGAGCTGAAGCGGCTCGACGCTCTGCGCGTGCCCGGCCCGGTCGCGCGCGGAATGGAATCGGGCCCGGAGGGCGCTGAGCTGCTGGCCTTCGGGGCGCCCAACACAGACAACAAGGACGCCGAGATGCACCAGGACTTCT
>JBEVKF010000033.1:0-25610 GCA_040509755.1 Thermoleophilaceae bacterium
ACGGCCCTTGACGCTGAGCCGAGCGTTACCGTGCAACCTCATCCGGTGTCCTCCTTGGGACTGGTGGCTTCGACACCAACCAGCCTCCAAGGAGGCCCGGATGAACAACGTCCTCAGGAACTACAGCTAGACCATCGCGCTCTCAAGCTGGCCGATGCCGAGCCCGGCTCGGCGCTGATGGCCGTGGCCTACCGATGACAGCGTCTCGTCGTGCCGCCCTACTGCACGCGCGGCGCGCGGATGCTGACTGTCGGTCGCGACGCTCATCGTGCTGTCGCCCGGTCGGGCTCGCGCTCGGGGTGGGCCCGCAGCGAGCCGGCATGGGCTCTGGCGCGCGGGTCGCGCCGGGCTTTGACGACACTGGCGATGGTGGTTACGGCGAGCACGGCGCCGATGACGATCAGCGAGGTCGTCGTGGCGATCTCGGGGACACGGTCGTCTTGCAGGTGGCCCCAGTGCAGAACGAGCTTGACGCCGATGAAGCCGAGGATGATCGAGAGGCCGGTGGAGAGGTAGACGAGCCGGTCGAGCAGGCCGGTGACGAGGAAGTACAAGGCGCGCAGGCCGAGCAGCGCGAAGGCGTTCGCGGCGAAGACAATGAACGTCTCGTCGGTGACCCCGAAGACCGCGGGGATCGAGTCCAGCGCGAACAGCAGATCAGTGCTGCCAATCGCGATCAGCACGAGGAACAGTGGTGTGAACATGCGCTGGCCGTCGAGGCGTGTGAACAGCCTGCCGCCGTGGTATTCGTCAGTGAGCGGGAGGCGCTCGCGCGCGAAGGTCACGAGCGCGTTGTCGTCGACGGTGGGGTCCTGGTCGCGGTGGCGAAACAGCTGGATCGCGGTGCCTATGAGCAGCAGGCCGAAAATGAGGAACATGAACGAGAACGCGGCCAGCAGCGCGGCGCCGAGCGCGATGAAGATCACGCGCAGCACAAGAGCGAGCACGATGCCCACGATGAGCACCTTCTGCTGGTGCTCGGCCGGCACCGCGAAGGTGGTCATGATGACCACGAACACGAATAGGTTGTCGACCGACAGACTCTTCTCGACGATGTAACCAGCGAAGTACTCGCCGCCGAAGCCCCAGCCGGCGATCGACGCGAACACAAGACCGAACCCGATCGCGACGGCGACGTAGAAGATCGACCAGCCGACCGCCTCGCGGAAGCCGACCTGGTGCGGGCGTGCGATCGCGAGCGTGAGATCGATCGCCAGCAACACGAGTACCAGGCCGACGGTCAGCGCCCAGCCGGTGAGCGTCACGTCAAGCATCGCTTATGCCCGTGCTGTCGGGGCTGGCGACGTCCCCGACCTTTGCAAGGCCAGACCGGCCCCGACGGCCGACCTGCGCGGCGGTGAGTACGGCAGCTCCGAAGTTCTCCCGGGCCAAAGGGCAAGTTAGATGACCGCGCGGCGCGGCAGCCATGGTCGGGGGTTGAATGCGTAGGACATGTGCGCGGTCGGGTGGGCCGTTAGATCGAGGCGGCTGCTGCGACTGGGTCGCCGGTGAGCAGCCCGCATCCGAGGTCTTGGGCCAGCGCGGGGTCCGCGCCGCTACCGGCGAGGTAGACGCGATGGTCGCGGGCGAGCGCTTTGAGCGCCGGTGTCTCCCGGCGTAGCGCCTCGGCTTCTACGGCGCTGATTACCACGAGGGTCGGCGCCAGTTGGCCGGCCGTCTCCGCGAGGGTGGTTGCGGGCGTGTCGGCCCCGAGGAAGACGATCCTCCAGCCGCGGTTGCGCAGCGCGAGGCCGAACACGATCAGGGGTAGGTCGTGCTGCTCGCCTGCCGCGCACGCCACCAGGGCCGAGTGACCGTCCCCGCGCTCCCAGCCGCGCGCGAGCGCCAGCAGGCGACCCCGAATCAGGTTGCTGGCGAAGTGTTCTTGGCCTACGGATGCCTCGCCGCGCTCCCAGCGTTCCCCGAGGTCTCGAAGGTAGGGGAGGACGATTCCGGCGAGCACCGTTTCCAGCGTGAACGCGCCGAGGACTCGGTCGAGGACTGCGTGGGCAGCGTCAGCGTTCAATGCGTCGAGCGCCTGCCGGAGTGCCTCGCGCTCTCGCTGCAGAGCGTCTCCAGAGCCGGGAGAGGGTGCCGCCGGTATGTCGCTCGCACGCGCCAGGCGGGCCGCTTCGGCGGCGGACAGCCCACTCTCCAAGTGGGCCTGCATGACGCGTACGCGATCCTCGTCGTTCGACGAGTAGAGGCGCCGCCCGCCCTCGGTGCGCGCGGGTTCGAGGAGTCCGTAGCGACGCTCCCAGGCTCGCAACAGCTCCGGGCTCACGCCGACCCGCCGTCCGAGCTCGCCGATTCGCAGGGTGTGATCGGTGTCGGCCGCCATGGCCTAACTGTACAGGACCTATACAGGCTGTCCCCGAAGAAAAGCCCACGCCCCCCGGGGCGGGACCGAACAAGTCCTTGACAATACCTGAACAACTTGTGTACAGTGCCGGGTCAAATGAGGAACCACCAACCACAGGAGGACCACATGAAGGCACTCCGTTCGATCGCGGCGCTGCTGCTGATCGTCGGCGGACTCAACTGGGGCCTGGTGGCGATCGCAGAGTTCGACCTCGTCGCCTGGCTCACCGGCCAGGAATTCGGAGAGGCCAGCGCCGTGAGCCGGGTCGTCTACGGGCTCGTCGGACTCGCCGCCGTCTATGGCATCACGCAGCTCCGCTCCCCCAACGCAAACCCGATCAGCCTGCGCTCGGCGCCGGCTGACGCTTAAAGGAGACAACCAATGCGCAAATTCATCCTTCCCATCCTCGCCCTTGTCGCCGTCCTGGCGATGGCGGCTGTCGCTGTGGGGGGCAACGACTCCACCTCGCGGCCGGCTTCGAAGGCGCCGAAGAAGAACATCGTCGAAACGGCCGTCGGAGCCGGCAAGTTCGACACCCTGGTCTCACTCGTCCAGAGCTCCGGCCTCGCGGAGACGCTGTCGGGCAAGGGCCCGTACACCGTGTTCGCGCCGACCGACAGGGCGTTCGAGAAGGTGCCCGCTGAGACGCTCAAGGCGCTCGGCAACGACCGCAAGGCGCTGCGTCGCGTCCTCCTCTACCACGTCGCCGACGGCCGCTACTCGGCCGCGCGTGTCGCCAGCAAGCGCTCTATCCCGACGCTCGCGGGCCCGCGAGTACAGGTCCAGGTTCGCAAGGGCGGCGTGCGGGTCGGCGGCGCTCGCGTGGTCATGCCCAACGTGCGGGCCTCCAACGGTGTGATCCACGCGATCAACCGCGTGCTGATCCCGCCCAAGTAGCTCGCAGGCCACGGTTTCCACAGCTGCCCCCGGCACGCGGCGTGCCGGGGGCAGCACCCGTCCTTCGCCAGCCATCCGGACAACCCACTGCGTCGCCCGAGCTCTGTTGGGCCCGCGCGTTACTCGGCCCCGCTCAGACTTGGAGCCGGCCGGCGGGATCGGCGGCCGGCGGCGGCACCTCTCCCCGGCTCAACGAGAAGGGCGGGTAGCGGTCGGTGACGAGGATGAATGCATAGCCGACCACCCGGTTGTGCCAGCGGATCACGCCCTCGACGAAGCCGAAGATGCCGCGCGGGTAGCGGCCGCTGAACAGGATCGCGAACCAGGCGATGACCACCGCGATGATCGTCGCCAGGGAGAGGAAGAACAGCGCGATGTAGTGCGGGATCGCGAGGAACCACTTAACGAGCGGTAGCCAGCGGTTGAGGTCGCGGTGCACGTCGGGGTAAGGGAAGTCCAGGTGGACCCACTGAGGATCGTCGGTCGAGGGGTAGCGGTCGCTCATCAGTGCGACGTAGGTCCCCACGCGGTTAGTGAAGCGCAGCAGCTCCAGGTTCCAGTCGTACCACCAGCGCGAATACTTCTCACGGAACACGATCATCAGCAGCGGCGGGAGGAACAGCAGGCCTGTCCCGCCCACCGCGATCGTTGCGGTGTCGTCGCTTTCCCAGCCGCTGCCGCCGGTGTACCCGCCGATGACCCCCAGCACGATCGCGATCGGAATCACGGTGAAGGTCCGAAAGGCGGTGGTCAGGCGGTTGAGCGGGCGGTCGGGATAGTCGACCGAGAACCGAACCGGGTGGTCTTCGTTCACACGCCGCTCCTTTGGATCCTGCTTCTTGGGCACGTCACCACGCCTTCAGTTCGAGGCTCCGCGGGTGCCACCTGCACTTCAACCCGTATCAACGTTCAGCCGAGGGTGGCGACGAGCACTGCCTTGATCGTGTGCAGCCTGTTCTCGGCCTGGTCGAAGACCACGCTCGCGGGGGAGTTGAACACCTCGTCGGTGACCTCGAGCCCATCGTCCATGCCGGACGCGGCGGCCATCTCGGCACCGACGTATGCGCTTGTAGTCAGGCCATGGCACCTGCGTTGGGGCGCCGAACCTGGCGACGATGAGAGCGAGCTGCCTGGCGACGAGCTGCTACCGGAGGGCGGCAGGCAAGTTCTTCATGCGGTGACGATCGATCCGCCGGTTGAGCAGGTGTGGCCCTGGCTGGCACAGGGTCGGCCAGGACCACGGGGGCTTCTACAGCTACGAGTGGCTCGAGGACCTCGCCGGCTGCGAAATGAGTAATGCCGACCGCATCCATCCGGAGTGGCAGCATCGCGAGCTAGGCGAAACCGTCCACCTGCATCCGGCGGGTGGGCTGAGGGTGAGCGTGTTCGAGCCGGGACGCGCGCTTGGACTCGAAGGTTGGGGCACGTTTGTCGTCGAGCCTCTGGGACGCGACCGCCCGCCTGATCGCCCGCGGCAGCGTCCCGCGCGGAGTGGCTGCGGTCGCGTACGGGATCCCGATCGAGATCCCGCATTTCGTGATGGAACGCCGAATGCTGATCGGGATCGAACAGCGCGCCGAAGCGAGCGAAGGCTGACGTGTACGTCCTCAACCGGTCCAGGCGTGGCACCCCGACTTAGCGGCTTCGCCGTCCTGAACCGCGGTATCAACCCACTCGTGCGGTGGCTGCTCCTCTCGCGGCTGCACTGGCTGGCGAGTCGGCGGCTAGCGCTGATCACCTACACCGGCCGGCGCAGCGGCCGCCGCTATTCGATCCCGGTTGGCTACCGGATGGCCGGTCTTGAGGTGACGATCAGGGTCGGTGCGCCGCAGCGCAAGGTGTGGTGGCGAAGCCTCACGGGCACTTGGACGCCGGTCGAGCTAATTATCCGGGGCCGCCGGCGAAGCGGTCATGCCGTGGCGACCCGCGCTGGAGGTCAGGCGTTTGTTCGCGTCGCGCTGGAGCGATGACGGTCGGCTCAGACGGCCGCGCTCGCCACCTTTCTTCAGCGCTAGCGGGCTGATCGTTCGGCTCGCTGCTTGATGCCAAGCAGCATCTTCCGCTCCATGACGAGCGAGCCGGACTCCATCACGAGCATGCCCAGGCGCTGGCCTGCGGCCGCGCCCTTCATCGCGATTCGGTTGCGACTGATCAACCGGGTCGAGCCGTTCTCGGGACCAGGACAAACGTCCAGACCCAGTCACCCGCCTCGGAGCGAGTCGAGAGCGTCCGTTCGGCGTCGAGGATCTCGACGCGCATCCCAGGGCGGTCCTCACGGCTGCGCAGAACGTCGCCTACCTTGAGGTTCTGCCACTCCGGGTGGATCCGATCAGCGCTGTGCATGTTGAGGCCGAACAGGTTCTCGATCCAGTCGTAGGTGTACGCGCCGCCACGGCCAGGTCCGATCTGAACCAGCCACGGCCAGATCGCGGACGGAGCAGCCTCGATCCGGATCGCTCGCGTCGCGACGATGTCGGCCGACTCGAGCAGGTTGTCGCCCGGGAGCGGCCGCGCGGCTTCCTCGGCTGTCGCGCCCCAACTCAGCACCCAGCCGCGCAGGTATCTGCGGTAGAGACGTTCGACCGCGGTCCCGGCGGCCGCCGCGCCCACAACCGCGATCAGAATCCGAACTCGACGTTGCATCGGGCAGAGACTGTCACGCGGCGGCGCAAGGGGTGAATGCACCGAGGAGGGAGCACGCCTGGCTGCGGCTCCCAATCGGGAGGAATCGCCGTCCTCATAGCGACTAGACGACGTCCCCAAGCAGCTGGACGATGAACCCACCGAGACCGATCACGGCCGCGACGCCGAGGCAGCCGATCAGGGTGCCCGCCGCGACGAAAACGAAATCCGCGAGCAGGACTCCAAGCGACATGATCACGACGCCGAGCGCGGGCAGCGTGTCGAGACCCGAAAACGGCGGCGCCAGGAACGCCGTCAGGGAGAGGACGAAGACGAGCGTTCCGTACAGCGCGCGGGCCGGTCGGCCGCGCGTCAGGTACGGCAGTCGCGCGCGTGACAAGCGCTCGACCCAGCGGAGCCTGCGCACGAGGGTTTGCGTCAGGCGCTCACCCTTCCGCCCGCCCAGGTCGAGCCGCTTCCAACGAGCCGGTAGCCAGATCGAGTCGCGTCCCACGACAAGCTGCACTGCGACCAGCATCGCGATGGCCTCGAACACGTGCGTGACGCCGCCGGTCGGCAACGGCAGCGCCGGCACGCTCAGGAGGACGATGAAGACGACGGCGAAGCTCTTCTCGCCGAAGGCGTCAATGAGCTCGCCAAGGGTCCGTCGCTGATCCTCGCCGAGCCACTGCTCGAGCAGTTCGCTGACCCCCGGCGGCGCGTCGACTGGTCGTGCCATGAAAGCCAGTTTGATGGCCCGCCTACTGAACCGGCTGACGACGGCGTTTAGCGTTTCCGCCGCAATCCGATCTGATGCGCTGCGCTCGATCGGCGAGCCGACGCCCAGCCCCACCTCCAACGATGGTCGGGCCCTCGCCACTGGCGTCGTAAAACTCGTGGCCGACGTCGCCACTGTTGATGACCTGTTCGCGAGAAGTAGCCGCGCTTATCGCTGGCGCAGGTCGTGGAAGCTAAGCGGCGGCCAGCCGTCGTCGTTAGCCCGGCCGAATTGGGCGGCGCGCCCGAGTGCGCGGCTGACACTTGCGATGGCCGTATTGGACAGGCAACGTCGGTTTATCCCCCGGAAGCGCCCGCCGCCGGTCAGCCGGTCGGCATCGGTTCGTGCACGCAGAGGATGTTGCCCGCCGGGTCGGTAAACCAGGCGCCGACCGGCGCGTCGGGCATCCGCGCGATCCCCTTCTCGTCCTGGTCGAAGCCGTCGTAGCGCTCCATCTCGATGCCGCGCGAGTTGAGCGCGTCGACTGCCGCCTCGATGTCCGGAACCTCGAAGTTGAGCCTCGTGTACGTCGCCGGGGTGAAGTCGGGCTTGTGGTAAATGAGCGTGTCGCGGTCGCCTGGCAGGGTGAGCATCAGCCCGCCGGGGAACGGCTCGGACACATCGAGGGCGAGCGTTTCGCCGTAGAACTCGCGCGCCCCTTCTAGATCGTCAGTGGCGAAACCGCTGTACGCCCGGCTGCTCTCGAACATCCTGGCCCCCTCCTCGGTGGTACGGATCCCTCCTGTAGTCATCCGAGGCTGTGCGCGCCGAAGCGCTCGATAGCGACGAACAGCGTGAGGCCGAGGAGGACGAGCGGCACGGCCAGGCGATCGCTCTCGCCCATGCGCACGTGCGTAACGATCGCCCCGACCATCGTCATCGCCAGACCGACCGCGGCGAGCGGGGTGAGAAGCGGCGCGACCCCCAATGCACCCGGCAGTACCAACCCGAGCGCGCCCAGCACCTCGAGGAGGCCGACGGTGCGGAACTCCACATCGGTCACGTCGGCGGCCCAGCCCATCGGGCCCGCCGCGAGCTGCGCGCGCGGCTGCGAGAGCTTGATTAGGCCGGTGGCGAAAAAGATGGCTGCGAGAAGCAGCTGTGTTGTCCAAAGTGCGGTTTCCATGCCTTGGACGATCGGTCCGGACCGGACGACTTGTCATCACGCGTTTTGCGTGATTGGAGGTGCGCGCTTCGTTGGCCGCAATTCACGGCGCGAGCACGCAGGAACATCGCCGTGAACCAGCTCACCGCCGCGGAAACGCGGAGTTACACGATCCATTCACGTCGCACGCGTAGAGCGACGCTTCGAGCACCGACGAGTTCAGGTGGGGCAGCTCGTAGAAGATCCAGACCGCGAACCGCTTGGGTCGCATGCCGTCCGTGACGAGGAACGCGGGCGGCAGATTGAGGGCGACCGAGCCGAGCCGCGTCACAAGGTTTGCCTGACCGTCCCGGCTCATCGGCTGATCGGTATGCGCACGCGCAGCGCTCCCGGCCGCATGCTGAAGTGAATGGTGGGCTCGAGCTCAATCGCCTCTCCGTCCTGGCCGGCGGCAACCGCATCGCCGGCGGTCACGTCCAGCGAGCGCGCGGTCCATCCGCGGCCGGGAGGCCCGGGGGGACCGCCCGGCCCGTAGAGAACGAGGACTCCGAGCCGGCCGCTGTCGAGCGCCGGGCGCAGTCCGTCCCTGCGCCGACGCCGGCGTGCGTAGGGGTTGTTCGACACCAGGACGACGGCGGGGTTGGTGTGGACGACTCCGAGGTCGTCGACAAGGCGCATGCCGGGCAGTTCGGCGCTCGGACCTAGCACCTCGGCGGCGGTCTCGAAGAGCGTGCGCGCCTTCGCATCGCGATAGCTCTCCCGCTGCACGGCCGCGCCGTACACACCGAGCGACACGTTGTTGAGAAACGGGCGCCCGTTCACGTCGCCGAGGTCGATGGCCCCTTCGAGCGCATCGGTGAACGCGTCGAGCGCCCCGACGAGGTGATTCGGGTCCAGGCCCAGGTCGCGGGCGAAGTGGTTCCGGGTCCCGGCAGGCACGCATATGAACGGGACTCCATGGGCGGTTGCGGCGGCCGCCACGACCGACAGCGATCCGTCTCCGCCCGCCATGCCGAGCACGTCGGCCCCGCCCGCCGCAGCCTCGCCTGCGAGGGCGCGGAGGTCGTCGCCCGGCCCCAGGACGATAGGCTCGATTCCCCGTTCACGAGCCGCCTCGACAAGCCCGGCCTGTCCAGCCCGGCCGCCGCCGGACTTCGGATTGATGATGAGCACGGGCTGCCGCGAGGCGTCGGCGCGGGCCCATCCCATCTGCAGGTCATGACGCCCCCGGCCGACGACCACGCTGCGCTCCGCCCGTCGGCTTGGGCCGATGAGCTCGACAGGCTCGACGCGGCGGTCTACGCGGCGATCGCGGCCACGCCGACGCCGGCCATGGACGTGGCGCTCCGCCGGCTCTCCCGGGCCGCGAACCATTCGCGGCTGTGGCTCGGCTGCTCCGTCCTGCTCGCCGCTTGCGGCGGAGAGCGCGGACGGCGCGCCGCGGAGAACGGCCTGGCTTCCATCGCCCTCACGTCGGCCGTCGTGAACCTGGTGCTGAAGCCGCTCGGCAACCGGCGCCGGCCGGACAGGCAGATGCACGACGTCCCGGTCACCCGCCAGGTCGCAATGCCGCGCTCCACCTCGTGGCCCTCGGGCCATTCCGCGTCCGCCTTCGCCTTCGCCAGCGGTGTCAGTGCGGCGTGGCCGCAGGCCGGGATCCCGCTGAGCGTCGTTGCGTCGCTGGTCGCCTACTCGCGTGTCCACACGGGTGTGCATTACCCGTCCGACACGATTGCAGGAACGGCCAGTGGCGTGGCGCTGGCGCCCGTCGCAGTAGCCGCCCTTCGGCGGCGGCGCTCAGCGCGTGCTTGACGTACAAGGCTCGACTGGCGTGCTCGCTCGTGAATCGTCAGAAGTGTGTGACGACGGCTCACCCGCGCAGCGGAGACCCTCGCCCGATGACACCCCCCGCCACGGCCGGCGCGAGTTACGTTGAGTTCCTGGCCAGACCGGCGCCTCGCACACGCATCGGGCGGCGGTCGGCGCCGACCGGGCTGACGCAGAGCGCTTCGGCTTCCTTGAAGAGATCGACACACCCAGAGGCGCTCCGCCTCGCCACCGAGAAGCGCCACCAGCGCGACATAGACATCGACAGCGCGACCTACTTCGTCTCGCGCATCACGATCCGCGTGACCGACGCCCCCGGAATGCTTCGGTGGCGTGTCGGGTGGCGGGTGCGGCTATGAGCGACACCGGGCGGTCCGATGTAGTGGTGTCGATATCGGTCCGGACGCTGCTCTTGGCCGCTGGCATCGTCGCGGTCGCCGGAGCGCTGGCGTCTATCGGGAGCGCGCTGCTGATCATCCTTGTGTCCGTCTTCAGCGTGGCCGTTCTTTCGCCGGTGGCGACGGCGATGGAGCGGCGCCTGCGCTGGAGCCGGGCGCTGTGTTCGACGGTGCTCGTGTTGGGGATCGTGATCGCCATCGGCGCCGTCGTGCTGGTGCTGGCGCAGGCGTTTGGCGATGCCGTGCGGGGGTTCAGCGACGACCTGCCCGAGATCGTGGACCAGGTGAGGCGCAGCGATGTCGGCGACTTCATCAACGGCGGGAGCGGCTCGCTCGACACCTTGCGCGAGCACGCGACCGACATCACCCGGGGGGTGGCCAGCGTGTCCGGCGGTGTCGCCGATGTCGGGGTGTCGGCGTTCGGGGCCGTCACGCTGTTCTTCTCGGTCATCTTCCTGACGCTCTTCGGCCTGATCGACGAGCCGCGCATACGCGACTGGTTCGGGGGCCTGATGTACCGCGATAAGCGCGAGCGCTACCTGGACGTCACCGATCGGATCGTCAACACGACCTCGCGCTACATGCTCGGCAACCTCGCGATCTCGGTGATCTGCGGGACCGTTTACGGCGTTACCGCGGTTATTCTCGATCTGCCGTACCCGCTCGCCCTGGCGTTGATCGCGGGGCTCCTCGACCTCATCCCCGTCGTCGGGGCCACCATCGCCGGCATCATCATCGGGGTCATCGCGCTGTCGGTCGGCCTCGAGGCGTTGGTTGTCTTCGCGATCGTCATGCTGGTCTACCAGCAGATGGAGAACTACGTTCTGCAGCCGACGATCATCGGGAGGGCCGCCCGCGTCTCGGGGTTCACCGTGCTCGTCAGCGTGCTGGCGTTCGGAGCGCTCTTCGGGGTCATAGGGGCGATCATTGGCGTGCCGATCGCAGCCGGGCTCCAAATCCTCCTGGAGGAGCTCACCACCGGGAGAAGGGCTCGGATCGTGGCCGCGGATGTCGCTCAGCAGCAGCAGCCGGCCTGACTGCCCCCAATCACGCAAAGCGTGTGACGACGGCTCACACACGTCGGCCAGATCATCGGTCGCGACAACAAACACCCCTGGAGGCAATCGTGAGCCAACACGCCGCAACACCACAAGTCGCAACACCTTCCATCCCGCCGGTGGGCGAAGCGGTGCGCAAAGCCACCGGCTACTGGTGGGTACTGCTGACCGCCGGAATCGCCTGGGTCGCCGTCGCGCTGATCATTCTTCAGTTCGACCAGGCGTCCGTGACCACCATCGGCATCCTCGTCGGGCTGATGTTCCTGGCGCTCGGCGTCGAGAACATCGCGCTCTCGACGCTCGACGTGCCGGCGCGCTGGGCCTGGGCGCTGTTCGGCGGGCTCTTTCTCGTGTCCGCCATCGTCTGCTTCGCCAACCCGGAGGACACGTTCGCCGGCCTGGCCGACACACTCGGCTTTCTGTTCCTGATCATCGGTGTCTGGTGGATGATCCGCGCTTTTCTCGAGCGCGCGATCAACCCGCTCTGGTGGCTGGGGCTGATCTCGGGGATCCTGATGACGGCGCTTGCCTTCTGGACCTCGGGCCAGTTCTTCATCCACAAGGCGTACGTGCTCCTGGTACTCGCCGGGATCTGGGCGCTGATGCAGGGCATCACGAACATCGTGCGTGCATTCCAGATCCGTGCCCTGCGCGAGGAGCTGTGACCGAGCTCACCGTGCCGGAGTTCAAGCAAGAGGAACGGCTGTCACGTCAGCAAGCCGCTGAGCGGCTGATCGACATCGCGTACGCACTGACCGCCGGCGGCCCGCTCGAGCTGATCGCAGCGGGCCGCCGGATCACGGTCCCGATCGAGAAGGAGCTGCGTTTGGAGCGGTGCTTGAGGTCGAACGGCGACCGGGTCGAGCTCGAGCTAGAGCTGAGCTGGTCGGCCGCCGAAGGGTGAGCCTCAGCGCCGCACCGCTCCAGGTGCAACCAGCCCGAGCTCGCGCGCACGAGCGACGGCCTCGCTGCGCGAATGAGCGTCGAGCTTCGCGTATATGTGGCGCATGTGCGTCCGGACGGTGTTGGTGGACACGACGAGCTCGGACGCGATTTCCGACGCGGTCAGGTTGCTCGGCAGGTACCTGACCACGCGCAGCTCGGCCTCGCTCAACTCATCGCGCAGCGGCGCATTCAATCCACGCTGAGGAGAGGCGCGCCCAGCCAGCGCGTCGAGGATCGTCGCGATCAGCGTCGCGTGGCCGGTCCGATGCTTCGGGTGGTGCTCGAGCAGCTCCCGGCTTGGCCAGAGCATGAAGGGCAGGATGAGGCCGTCCGGCTCAGCGAGCTCGAGTGCCGCCTCGAGCGCCTCCTCCGCAGCGCGGCGCTCGCCGAGCCGATCGCTGGCGATGGCTTGGAGCAAGTGCGCCTCGGCGCGCGCCCAGCGCTCGTACAGGGCCGGCGCAGAACCGTCGAGTACGGGCGCCAGCGCCTCGATCGCCCCTTCCGGGCTGTCCCGTTCGAGCTCCAGCGCCGCGAGCGCGATGCGGACTCCGGCGCCGTTACGCTGTTCCGCGCTCAAACGGGCGATCTCGAGTTGTGCGGACTCCGTGTCGCCCATCCGGACCCGTACCTGGAGAGCGCGCCCGTGCACGTCGACCGTGAACACGTGCTCGCTGGCGAGCAGCCGTTCGAGGCTCTGCGCGCGCGCGAACTCCGCCAGCGCTTCGTCGAAGCGGCCCTCGCCGAAGCGCAGCATGCCGCGGGCGTGTTGCAGCACGACCTCGGTCCCCCGATCGGCTGCCGTGCGTAGCGACTCCTCCGCGCGCGTGAGATGGCGCTCGGCTTCGGCGAAGCGGCCCATCCGCACCAGCGCCATACCGGCCACCGCGAACGCGCCGGTCGTCATCGACTGGCTGGTCCAGCCATGCTCCTCGGCAACCGCGAGTGCCCGCTCGCTCAGCTCGAGCGCGAGCGGCAGCGGCTGCCCGGTGAGCGGCGCCGCGATCGCGAGGTGCGCCAGGCAGCCGACCTCGATGAACGGCCGTGAAAGCTGACGCGTGCGGTTGAGGGCGTCCTCGAGGTGCTGCCGTGCGGCGTCGGGATGGCCGGCCCACAGTTCCGCGATGCCCAGGTTCATCAGTGCGAGTGCCCAGTAATCCGGCCGTACGGGCAGTTCGCTTGCGTCTGCCGTAGCGCCGAGCGCTGCCTCCAGCGCGCGCAGTGCTTCCTGAGCCTCGGGCAGATCGTTGCGCCGGCGGGCGAGCTCGCCCTCCAGGACGGCCAGGTACACGTCGAAGACGCGCCGTCTCTCTGACGGAGCCGCTGCCGCCAGTCGCCGAGCGACGGCGAATTGGGCGGCGGCCTCGTCGAGCACGCCGTGGAGGATGCTGTCCATCGCAAGCGCGGCCGCGAGGTTCCCGTCGCCCATATGGGCGTCGGCCGGGAACACGCCGAGCAGCGCGTGGAGCGTCTCGCCCCGACCGGCCATCGTCAGCGTGAAGTAGTTGTCCAGGAGCAGGCGCCCAGCCGGTGCCCAGTCACCGGCCGCTTGATAGTGGCGGACGGCTTCGACGACGTCGCCCTCCTGTTCGTGCCAGGCGGCCGCGGCGCGGTTCAGCGAGGGGATCGTCGCCGGCGCAACGCGCCGCAATTCGAGGCGCAAGAGATCGGCGAACAAGTGGTGGTAGCGGAACCAAGTACGGCCGGCGTCCAGTGCGGTGACGAAGGCGTTCTGGTCTTCGAGCCGCTGGAGGATCGCCTCGGCCCCCGTGCCACCGGTGAGCACGTCGGCCAGCGCCCCGCTGACGCGCTCCAGCACCGACGTGCGCAAGAGCAGGTCGCGCACCTCCGGCGCCTGGCGCTCCAGCACCTCCGCGAGGAGGTAGCCCGCCACTGTCCGCTCGCTCCCGGAGAACTCGGATACAAAGCGCTCCCGGTCGGGGTGGGCGGCCAGCGAGATCGCCGCCAGCCGCAACCCGGCCGCCCATCCCTCGGTGCGTTCGTGCAGCGAGGCCACGGCCTGATCCGACAGAGTGATCCCCCCGGCGCGGAAAAGCGCGCGGGTTTCGTCGAGCGAGAAGCGCAGGTCGGGCCCACGCAGCTCCGTCAGCTCGCCCGCGAGCCTCAGGCGATGCAGGCCGAGCGCCGGCTCCTCGCGCGTCACGAGCAGGATCCGGACCTGTGCCGGTCGCTGGGTGATCAGCATCTCCAGCCAGGCGAGCGCGTGTTCGGAGTCGAGCTCGTGCAGGTCGTCGATCACGAGTTCGAGCGGCTCCTCGATCCGCTCCAGCTGGTGCAGGAGCCGCTCTACCACCACTGCGCCCGCGAAGCCCGGCGCCGGGCTGACCCGCTCGATCACGTCGTCGCCGGCGGCGTCGGCGAGGGCGTCGATCACGTGAAGCCAGAACCGTTGCGCATCACGCTCGCCGCGCTCGACGGCGACCCACGCGACAGGCTTGTCGGTTTCCGCGGCCCATGACCGCAGCAGAACGGTCTTCCCGCTTCCCGCAGGTGCGCAGACGACCGTGACGGTACCCGGAGCGAGGGCTGACAGCCGCTCGAAGAGAACGGGTCGCGAAACGAACCGATCGACCGGCGATCGCGTTTGCTGGTGGGTGTCGGCCACTGCCCCACAGAGACTGTCCCACAATCACATGAAGTGTGTGATGACCGCTCACACGCTCCGGCGGGAGCCTTGGACCGTCCCTGAAAACAACTACAGGAAAGGTGGTCCTAATGACCCCCGACTATTTCTCACCGGACAACGTGCTGGTAGTCACCTTCGGCGAAGACCCGGAGAACGACAAGAACGCCTACCAGGCGCTCACCGACCTGAAGCAGCTCGATTCGCAGGATCAGATCAAGATCACGGGCGCCGCGGTCGTCACTCGTGACGGCGAAGGCCGCGTCGACGTCAAGAGCGACGTCGGCGAGGACCCACTCGTCGGCACGGCGAGCGGCGGCGTGATCGGCCTGCTGATCGGGATCATCGGCGGCCCGCTCGGGATGCTGGTCGGCGGGGCGTACGGAATGCTCGTCGGATCGCTGTTCGACATCGATGAGGTCGATACGACGGAATCGGTCCTCGGCGAGATCTCGAAGCAGGTCCAGCCGACCAGGACGGCGCTTCTCGCTCAGGTCACCGAGCAGAGCCCCGAGGTCATCGACGCCGCGATGGCGCGCCTTGGTGGCGAGATCCTGCGCCGGCCCGCGGTCGAAGTCGAGGAGGAGATCGCCGCGGCCGAGGAGGCGCAGCGGAAGGCCAAGGACGAGGCTCGCAAGGAGCTGCACAAGGCTCGCGTCGACAAGACCAAGGCAGACGCACACGCCAAGGTCGAGGAGATGAAGGCAAAGCTCCGCCGGCCCAAGACAGGCGCGAGCGCATAGCTCCTCCCCCGGCAGGCGCCGGTGCGCGCGCTCCCGGGCACGCCACAGCCATCTTGGGCGTGAGTCCACGAGCAACCAGGAAAGCCCGCGTTGAGCGGGCTTTCCCATGCGCCAAGGGAGATTCGAGCTCCCACGACCCGTTGTGGGTCACAAGGCTCTCAACTTGTCTCGACGGCAGGACTCATCCGGCTCGGAAACCGCACGCCGGCCTAGTCCACTGGCGCCAACGCGAGCCAACTCGCGTCTTCCGGTAGTTGGAGGGGCGACGTCAGGTTTCATTCCCCCTGACATTCCCCCCGCCTGCGAACTCCGCTCTACGACTGGCTTTCTGTGCCAAACGGAACGGCCTCGAAAACCGTTGTGGGCCGTAAGGTCCACCGAGGGTTCGAATCCCTCCCCCTCCGCCTTTTCAGCCCTAAGAAGCGGCGATTTGCGGCGGCTCCGCCAGCACTTCGACGAGGTCGCGCTCCCCCCGCCGACGCATGTGCCGCGCTGCCGGGCCCGCATTAGCCCGATTTCGCGCTAGACGGCGAGTCCGGACGATCGCGCGACGATCGCACGCTTTCGCTCTCCCCAGAGGAGGAGTCCGGTGCCTGCGCGGCTGGCTGTCCGCGCTTCGCCATCTCGGAAACGGCGCCCTGGGAGCATCGACGCGCTCGCTCCCGTGGCGCTTCGAAAGTCCACCCGGCCGACATCGGCGTTTGCGCGTCGCTATCCGGGAGCCAGGACCTGGCGGGGACGAATCCCGAGCGTCTAGAGGGAGGCCCGCTCGTCGTCGGCGCCGTCCGTGATGCGATAGACGACGTGGTGGGCCTCGCCGGCTTCGTCGAGCGGGTCGCCGACCCGTTTGGTGCGCTCGTCCATGCCCCGAACCCTCGCCCGCTGTCGTCAATCGTCGATGACCGCGATCGCTTCGACCTCGATCAGGTAATCGGGGTGGGCCAGCGCCTCCACACCGACCAGTGTGTCGGCCGGCTTGTGGCCGCCGAACAGCGCCAGCCGGCCCGCTTCGATCGCCGGCAGGTGCTCGCGCCGGTAATCGACGACGAAGATCGTGATCTTGGTCACCTGCTCAGGCCGCGCACCCGCGGCCGCGAGTGCACGACCGACATTGCTGAACACCTGGCGAGCCTGGACCGCCAGGTCGCCGGGACCGATGAGGTTGCCTTGCTCATCCTCGGGCTCCTGCCCGGCGACGAAGACCAGCCTGCTTCCGCTCGCGATGACGACATGCGTGTATGTCGGGGGTGTGGGCAGGTCCTCGGGGTTGATGAGTTCGAGCGTCATGGGCGGTCTATTAGGGCAAAGTCGTCGTGACGGTGTCGGTCATTCTCTCGGCACCGTTGTTGTCGCATGAAGGCAGTCGTCTCCGCGGAGCCGGCGCCCACTACCCAACGGACGAGACGTGAGTGTGCTCGCAGGTCTGGGCGCACGACCGCTTCCGCCGTGATTGCGGTAGCTCTCGGCACCGAACTCTCTACTGGTACGACTCGCTGACGCGTTGGCGCTCGACGAGCGTCGCCTGCTGACGTCCGCGGTGCGCTGCGCAATCCGCGGGCCAGGGGTCGACAGGTAGCCCCGGCCTGAAGCGGATATGGCCTGGCGGCCGCGCTTAGCCTCGAGAGCCCTGGGGCTGCCGGAGTACGCAAACGGCGGGATACTGGGCGGGCGATGTCGCAGGAGAACGTGGAGAGCTTGCGCGAGTCGCTGGATGCCTTCAACAGGCGCGATTTGGACGCCTTTCTCGCGCTCATGGACGACGAGGTGGAGGCCGTCTCGCAATTGGTCGCGATGGAGGGCGGCTATCACGGCCACGCCGGCATCCGGCGCTGGTGGGAGAGCCTGCTCGATGCTTTCCCCGACTTCGAGATCGAGGTTGTGGAAATGCGCGACCTTGGGGACGACCTGGTGCTCGGAAGCCTGCGCCTTCGCGGCCACGGCGCGGATAGCGACACGCCGTTCGAGATGCCGCTCTGGCTGGTAGTCCGATGGCGGCGCGGGAAGTGCGTTTGGTGGCGTCCGTACGTGACCAAGACAGACGCCCTCGAAGCCGCCGGGCTGCGGGAGTAGACGATGTCGCAGGAGAACGTGGAGGTTGTGGAGCGGGTTGACGGCGCTTTCGCCGCTGGCGGCATCGAGGCGCTGGTGCCTTTGTTTGCTCCCGATGCCGTCATCTATCCGTTCCCTGAATGGGTCGAGCAATCCGTGTATCGAGGTCACGATGGGCTGCGGGCCATCTTCGCCGTATGGACCGCCAACTTCGACGACCAAGCTGGAGATGCACGACGTCCGCGAGGTCGGAGACAGGGTCTTGGCACTCGGAGAGATGGTCGGGCGAATCAAAGGCTCGGGAGCGCCGATCCGACAGCCGCTGGGGATCATGTATTCGCAGTTCCGCGGCGGGCAAATCCGCGAGGCGTACAACTTCCTTAGGTGGCGAGAAGCCCTCGAAGCCGTGGGGCTGCGGGAGTAGGCAAAACTTCAGGCGCGGTGGGGCATTCTGCCCCTTCTGTAACTACTACTCAGCGCCGTCAGGCCCGACGAGGACAACGTCAGGCGAGAGGACGCTCGCACAGGCAGGTGTCCTCTAGTTTGCTTCGGAATACAGTCCGCGCCGAACACCCATGCGCCGGAGTCCTCGCTGGGGTCATTCCCGAACAATGACCCCAGCGGGGGATCTATTAGCCCGGCAGCTTTCGGTCACCGCGGGAGCGGGTTCGGGCCGGTGGCGGTGACCAGCCGCTGCGGCACCCAGTCGTCGACGTGGACGAAGCCGTCGAAGCGCGCTCCCTCGAGGATGACGCCGTCGAACAAGGAGCGCCGGTAGAACTTCACGTGGGTGAAGTCCTCGAACAGGACGTAGACCGGCTCGACGGAGGGACTCTGGAACTGCTGGCCGGTCAGCGCGGCTCGATGCACTCGCGAGAAGTCGTCGATGTCCTCACCGACGACGACGCCGAGGTGCTCGAGACCCATCCTGTAGACGCGTTGGTGAACGGGCGGGATGAGCTCGATGAGCGAGACCGGAGTCCCGTCAAGGACCTCGAGCGGCTCGGCGAGCACGTCAAGGAGATCGGACGCCCGTTCCAGAGGTTCTCGAAGTTCGCGCTCGCATGGCGCTCGAGAAGCGTGCGCTGGTGGACGTACAGGTCCCAATCGGGGACGCGGACGGCGAGGTGGCTGAGCGGGTAGGGCGCGATGTCGATGCCGCGGGCAACAAGACGGTCGCGCTGCATCGCCGCGAAGGCTCGATAGTCCCCGATGATCTCGGCGATCGGATCAGACGTCGCCACGTTGCATCCTCCTCCGCCATCGTAAGAGATGCACGGCCGGACACAGGTCCCGGGTCAGTCTCACTCAGGCAGTCAGCTCCCGGGCGCCACGCTCCTGAGGAAGCGCTCGACGTCGGCATCGGAGCGGAGCCGGTCGTCCTCGTCGGGCGTTCTCCCCGCCAGGCAGACGAGCGATCGGCAGAGTGACTGCCGTTCTGGCCTTTAGCGTCTAACTACTAACGTCAAGCCCGTCATGATGCTCGGCTTCGGACTGCCCGTGGCAGGCGGATGGGCAACGCCGGAGAACATGGTGGCGGTCGCCCGCGATGCGGAATCGTTCGGCTACCACTCGCTTTGGACATTGCAGCGGATCCTCTACCCGCGGGTGCAGCGCAACGAGTACGCGAGTGCACCGGGCGGGCCGTGGCCGGCCTACTTCGAGAGCGTGGCGGATCCGCTGGTGGCGCTCGGCTACGTCGCCGCCGCAACGTCGCAGATACGCCTGGGGACAGCGGTGGTCAACCTGCCCTACTACTCGCCGGTCCTGCTCGCCAAGCAGCTCGCGACCCTGGACGTGGTGTCCGGCGGGCGGCTGACGGTCGGAGCCGGGCTGGGCTGGTCAGAGGACGAGTACGCCGCGACCGGCGTGCCCTTCGAGAGACGCGGGCGGCGAATGGACGAGTGCCTGCGCTGCCTCAAGCTCGTGTGGACCGAGGAGATGGTCGAGTTCGAGGGGCAGTTCTACGAGATCCCCGCCTCGCGGATCGCCCCGAAGCCCTTGCAGCGGCCACATCCACCCGTGCTGGTGGGCGGCTACAGCGCGCCCGCTGTGCGGCTCGCGGTCTCGCTCGCCGACGGCTACCTCGGCGGCAACGTACCGCTAGCCGAGCTGACGCCAGTGATTGAGCGCGTACGCGCGGCCGCGCGCGACGCGGGCCGTGATCCGGACGACGTACCGATCGTGGCGCGCGGCGCCGTCCGCCTCCGGGACAAGCCGACGGGCCCCGGACGGAGGCCGCTGTTCGGCTCGCTTGACGAGGTGCGTGAGGACGTCGACCGCTACCGGGAGAGCGGCCTAACTGAGCTGTTCCTCGACCTCAACTTCGACGAGCGCGTCGCCGCGCCAGGCGCGGATCCGGACGCGGGGCTGGACGTCGCGCGGCGGCTGCTGGCCGCGCTCGCCCCCGCGGGTTGAGGCCTCTCGCGCGTGGCTGTGTAGCCCGAGCCGGAAGTCTTCAGTGACGCCTGTGCCCACCTGGGTTTAGGCCGTCCAGGATCCCATCTACGGGTTGCGGGCCTTTGCCGTCACCGGCGACCTCGTTGCGGAACTGCCCCGGGTGCTCGTGATCGCTCCGCCACCGGTTGCTACTCAGGCGCCGCACCGGTGACGAGGTGACTGCTCTCGTCCAAGAGGAGTCACGGCGCGAGCATCCGTTGAGGCCTGCCGCGCGTCCAAGGCGTAACAAACGGTCGGCACCCAGGCTTTCGCCTCGATGCAGGACGCGCAGGGCTACCAGGTGGCGATCGGCCAACGCGGTCCTATCGTTGTCGGCCCACCGTAGGAGGCCGGCTCCGGGGCCGCAATCGAAAGGGCCGTGATGAAGCGTGGGCCGTCGGGCGAGGCCAGGCAGGCGGGCGGCCCGGTTCAGCCGGCCGCGATGCGGAGCTCGCGCTGCGCGACTGCGAGCGGTTGCCGGTCGCGTCGGGGTGGCGAGCGCGATGACCCGGTGAAGACATGTTTCGTGAACCAGCCCGGGCGAACGTGCCGCGGCGGGCTCATCGGGAGTCCTGGCCGGCGCCGGGCCACCTCAGCGCGCGCGCTCGAGCGTCTCGCACACTGTCGCTGGCAGCAGCTCCAGCTTGTAGCCGGTCATCGGCAGCGGGGTCGCGTCCGCGGCCGCGAGCGACGCCGCCCGCTCGAGTGCCTCGGGGCTCGCCGGCCGTCCAGTCAGCGCCTGCTCGACTCGCTCAAGTCGGAGCGGGATCGGGGCCACCCCGCCAACCGCCACGGCCGCGAACTCGATCGTCTCTCCGGTCACGACCAGCCGCACGACCGCCTCGACCAGCGGCCATTCGGCGAGTGCCCGGCTGGTCGCTCTGAAATACGCGGCCCGCTCGTTCTCGAGCGCCGGGGGCATGTGTACGGCGGTCAGGATCTCGTGTTCGCCGAGCTGGTGGTCGTGACGGCCATCGGTGCCATCGCCGTAGAGCTCGGCCACGGCCCGGTTGGCGCCGCTCGCGTCCCCGACCTCGGCTCCGTACGCCAGCAGGGCCATGCCGAGCGTCGAGGGGTGAGGCGCTACGCAGGGCCCGAGGTCGAAGCAGACGCCGAGCAGGTGATTGCCGCTGCGGGCTGGGCAGTCCTCGCCGCCCTTCTTCAGGCAGCTGATCGCCGGATGCCGGTAGTACCAGCAGCGGTTGCGCTGCAGCAGGTTTCCGCCCAGCGTGCCTGTCGCGCGGATCTGGGGGGTTGCGAGCGCTGTGGCGGCCTGCGCGAGCCCGGGATAGGCGGCTGCGAGCCGGGTATCGCTCGCGAGCGTGGCGATCGGGACCATGGCGCCGATCCGCGCCGCGCCGCCCTCATGCCACTCGACGCGGTCAAGATCGGGCAGCAGGCCCAGGTCGACCGGCGGCCCGGAGCTCACCCCGGTGTGCAGCCGCTGCTGGAGGTCAGTGCCGCCGGCGCGGTACTCGCCGGAGGCCTGGCGCGCCTCCTCGATCGTGCTCGGGGCGGGTGTCATGCTCTGATCCCCTCGAGCAGCCGGTCGGGACGGATCGGCAGCTCGTAAGGCCGCCAGCCGGTCGCGTTGTGCACTGCGTTCCCGATCGACGCCGCCACGCCCATCGTCGAGATCTCGCCCAGCCCCACACCGCCGCCGGGCACGTGCTCGAAGCCCTCCTCGTCGAAGTGCACCTCGATCTCGGGGGTGTCCGCGATGCCCGGGATCCGGTAGTCCTCGAGGCCGGCGCTGAGCACGATCCCCCTCTCGGGATCGTCCTGGCGCTGCTCGTATAGCGCGTACCCAACCCCCTGGATCACACCGCCGTAGCACTGGCTGCGGGCCAGCTCGGGCGCGGCCAAGCGGCCGGCCCCGATCCCGGCAGCGGCGCGAAGCACCCGGATCCGGCCCAGCAGCGTGTCCACCTCGACCTCGCTGACGTGCACGGCGCCCGTGTACCCGCGTCCTATGCCCAGCTTGCTCCTCCAGCGCACCATTCGCTCGGTCACACGCCCGATCAGGCCGGTACCCGCAAGCGGCCTGTCGGCACGCGAGGCCGATTCGTCGTCGGCCGGACGGTCGGCGCGCACGGTGAGATCCGGCGCCGAGGCGATCAGCTCCGCCCAGTCGACGTCCGCGCTCGCGTGCGCCGGCGCCACGTGCGCGATCAATCGCCGGTGCAATTCGGCGGCGGCGGCGAGCGTCGTGGGGACGAGGGTCGCCGTGGCCATGCTGCCGCCCGATGCCGGGCCGCTCACGAGCCGCGAGTCACCGATCCGCACCTCCACCGCGGCCGGGTCGAGGTCAAAGGCACCAGCGACCGTCCTCGCCAGCACGCTACGGCTGCCCGTGCCGATGTCCTGCACGCCGGTGGCCACGAAGAGCCGCCCGTGTTCGACGCCCACCTCGACCTCGCAGCCCAGCTGGTAGATGTAGAGCCAGTTCGCCGCGGCCACCCCCACCCCGCACCGGAAGCGTCCCTGCTCGGAACCGGTCTCTGCTCGGTCGCGCCAGAGCGGAAGCGACTCGACCCAGGCGTAGAGCCGCTGGCGCTGCGGGAGCGGATCCCAGCGCCGCCGCAGCGCGATCGGATCCTCCCCGAGCCGGTGCGCTGCCTCGTCCACCGCCTGCTCGAGCGCCCAGCAGGACAGCGGCGCGTTGGGACCCCGGAAGGGCAGGCCCGGCGGCATGTGGTTGACGACGTCGAAGTCCGCGAGGTCCTTGGCGGGAGCCGGGTAGACCATCCGGCAGAGTGCCGCGATCTGCGAGCCCACGCCGACACCGGCGTCCCCGTAGGCGTGCACCTGGAGAGCGCGCGGGCCGCCCGTGTCGCTCGCGAGCAGCGCGAGCTCGATCTCGGCGCTCGGCCGGTAGCCCGCGACGCTGATTTCCTCGCCGCGGTCGAGCGCGACGCGCACGGGAGCGCGGGCGACGCGCGCTAGCTCGATCGCCGCGACCGTCTCGGGGGTCAGGTTCTGCTTCGCGCCGAAGCCGCCACCCACGTGCTCTGCGACCAGGTGCACCTGCTCCTCCTCCAGCTCGAAGCGCTCGGCGATCTGCTTCGCGAGGCGACCGACCGCCTGGGTCGAGACATGAACGTGAAGCCTCTCCCCATCCCAGCGGGCGGCGCACGCGTGCGGCTCGAGGGCGGTGTGCACCTGGGGCGCGGTTCGCCAGCTCCCCTCCACGAGCAGCGGATCGCCGCGTTCGCGTGCCTCTGCGACCAACCGGCGCGCCCTGCGTGCCCGCTGCGAGAACGCGCCCACCGGCCCGCGCAGGTTCCCGTGCCATCGGGCGGGCGCCGGCGGCCCCTCCGCTGACGAGGGCGGCCGCTTGCGGAGCCCGCCGTAGACGGCGGCCGCGCCCTCCCGCCGTGCGGCCTCTGCACCGATAGCGGCCGGAAGCGGCTCGTACCGGACCCTCACCAGCGCGAGCGCCTGCTCGGCCGTACGCCGGTCGGTGGCCGCAACGGCCGCCACCTCCTGACCCACGTAGCGCACCAGCCGCTCCTGGCCGAGCAGCTCGACTGCCGCGCCAACGCCTGGGAACGCCCGAGCCGGGTCGAGGTCGACGGAGATCACGCGCGCGTGCGGATGAGGCGAGCGCAGGATCGCGCCCTCGAGCTGGCCCTCGTGGCGCACGTCGGCGGCATACACCGCCTCGCCGGTCACCTTCTCCCGCGCCTCCAGGCGGGGCCCACTCGAGTCGCCCGCGTCGAAGCGGCCGGCACAGGCGTCGCGAACGGCGGCGAGGATTCCCACGTAGGCCCCGCATCGGCACAGGTGTCCGGCCAGGGCCAGCGCCACATCCTCGCGCGCGGGCTCGTCGCTGGCGCGCTCCCGCCGCCAGCGGTCGTGGAAGGCGATCGCCTCGACGACGAACCCCGGCGTGCAGTAGCCGCACTGCAGCGCGTCGTGTGCGATGAACGCTCGCTGCACCGGATGCAGATCCGGTCCGAGACCCTCGACGGTCGTAAGCGCCCGGTCTTCAAGCGCGGTCGCTGGCAGCAGGCAGCTCGTGACCGGTACGCCCTCGAGTAGGACGGTGCAGGCTCCGCACACACCTTCGCCGCAGACGAGCTTGGCGCCGGTCAGGCCGAGGCGGTCGCGCAGCACCTCGGCCGCGGACTCCTCCGCCCGCACCTCGATCTCGCGCGGCTTGCCGTTGACGCTGAATCGAACCGTCTCGCTCATCGCTCGTGCGGGTCCCGCAAGCGACCCTAACCGGTGTGGGAGGGTCGCGGAAGTCGAAAAGGGGATCCGATGACGCGCTCGTCTATCACCGGCAGCTCCCGCCGACGGCCGAGCGGTTCACAGCAAGGTCGGCCTCTTCGATCCCCCTACAAAGGGACCTACGGCGAGCACGTCGACCGAGGGCTGTGGCTGGGCGATGCGCTACGCGCCGGGCTGCGGGTCGAGCGCGGCGACCGCTTCGCTGTCATGGTCCTGAGTTTCGGAGGTAGTGGGGGGCACTACCGCTTTCGCGTGCTTGCGATTAGCTCTCGGCACGCTAAACGTGATGGTCTCCAGAGACCATCACGTAACGGTCTCGAAAACCGTTGTGGGCCGTAAGGTCCACCGAGGGTTCGAATCCCTCCCCCTCCGCTGAGGGTTCGAGGAAGCTGCCGATTTGCGGCGGTGTCCGCCGCTGGCTGCCGATCACCACCGCGTTTCGCTCGCCGACCCAGTAGCCGGAGTTTCGGGCCCCCGGCCCAATCTCGCGCTAGTCCGCGAGTCCTGACGATCGCACGACGATCGCGCGCTTTCGCTGCTCGCGCGTTGCGATAGTGAGCCGACGCCGGGAATCCGGCGGGAGTAGTGTGGCGTCCGCGGCCGTAAGCGGAGGCGTCGCCCCCACGCTTCCCGGACGGAGGTTGTCATGCGTAGTGCCACCGAGACCGCCATCGATATACGTCCTTTCCAGGTCGATGTCCCCCAGGAGAAGCTCGATGAGCTAGGCCGCCGAGTTGAAGCGACGCGCTGGCCGTCCAAAGGGCTCGTCGACGATCGCTCGCAGGGCGTGCAGCTGGCGACGCTGCAGGCGCTCGCCAGCTACTGGACGACCGACTACGACTGGCGCGCATGCGAGGCGAGGCTGAACGCGCTGCCCCAGTTCATGACCCAGATCGACGGCGTGGACATCCACTTCATCCACGTGCGGTCGCCGCACGAGGACGCGTTGCCGCTGATCATGACGCACGGCTGGCCCGGCTCGGTCATCGAGCTGCTGGACACCGTCGGCCCGCTCACCGACCCGACCGCGCACGGCGGCACCCCGGAGGACGCGTTTCACCTGGTGCTGCCGTCATTGCCCGGCTACGGCTTCTCCAGCGAGCCGGCCGAGCTCGGCTGGGAGTCCGGCCGCACCGCACGCGCGTGGGCGGAGCTGATGCACCGCCTCGGCTACGGCCGTTATGTCGCCCAGGGCGGCGACGTGGGCGCCCTCGTCACGGACCTGATGGGCCGCCAGGCGGTCGAGGGTCTGGTCGGCTACCACCTGAACCTGCTCACGGCCGTGCTCGCAATCGGCGATCAACTGCCCAGGGAATCCGAACAGGAACGCGCAGCGGCCGAGGCGGTCGCGACATTCAAGGAGGAAGGCTTCGGCTACTTCCTCGAGATGGCAACGCGGCCACAGACGATCGGCTACGCCCTGCTGGATTCACCCGTCGCGCTGGCGGCCTGGTTGCTCGACCACGACACGGACAGCTACTACAAGATCTCCCGCGCGTTCGTCGACGGC
>JBEVKF010000034.1:0-21034 GCA_040509755.1 Thermoleophilaceae bacterium
GCGTCGCCGGCGCGCTCACCCGCGACGAGTTCGAACAGGCGCTCACCGACGCCGGCATGACCGGCATCGAGATCCGCGAGACGCACCGCGTCCACGAGCACGCCTCCTCGGCAATCGTGCGCGCCCGCAAGCCCGAAAAGGACTGACCTGTGACCCGCGGCCTCTGCGCCTTCTGAGCCGATGGCCGTAGCGCGCGCCGAGGTAGCGGCGTACCCGCTGCTGCTCGCGCTGGGCGCGCTGGACGCAACCGGCTACAGCGTCATAGTCCCGGTCGCGCCCGCAATCGCCGAGGCCACCGGAGCCGGGCCCGCAACGATCGGCCTGCTGGTGGCGTCGTTCCCCGCCGGCATGGTCGCTGGGTTCGCGCTCGCCGGCTGGCTGGTCCGCCGCCACGGAGCGCGGCCACTGCTGATCGGATCGCTGGCCGTGGTCGCGCTGGGCGCGTTCGGCTTCGTGCTCGGCGACTCGCTCGCGACCTATTTCACGTCGCGCCTGCTGATGGGCCTCGGCTCCGGGGGCATCTGGATCGGCGTCACCTTCGACACGCTCGAGCGCTGGCCGGGGCAGGAGTACCTCTGCATGAGCCGTGTCTTTGCCGCCTATTCCGTGGGCGGGCTGATCGGGCCAGCGCTGGGCGTGTTCGGCGGCATCCGCGGCCCATTCCTCGCCTACCTCGTGATGCTGGTCGTCGCCATGCCGCTCGTGCTTTTCGTCGGCGAGCCCGCCACCCGGCGAGACTTTGCCGCCGACCGGGGCGCTCTCCGAACACGCGGCTTCTGGGTCGCGTCAGCGGCAATCCTGTTCGCCGCGCTCGCGCTCGGCGTGCTCGAGGGCGTGCTGCCGCTGCACTTCGCCGAGCAGCTCAGCCAGGCGCAGATCGCAGCGCTCTACGTCGGCGCGTCGGTCGTGGTCGCCGTGAGCGCGAGCGGCAGCGGCGGCATGCGACCGCGACCGCTCGTGTTCGCGGCGGTGGTGCTCGCGGTGGCGGGCATCACGCTCGCGGGGATGGCGGCACATGTCCCGCTCTGGCTCGTCGCGCTCCTGCTCGCCGCGGTCGGAATCGGCCTCGGCAACACGGGCTCGCTCGGCATGCTGATCGACGCGGTGCCGGTCGAGCGGATCGTCACCGCGATGGTGGTCTGGTCGCAGGTGGGCATCATCGGCTACCTGCTCGGACCGCTTGCCAGCGGCATAGTCGCCGAGGGACCGGGGTTCGCGTACGTTGGGCTGGTCCCGGCTGCCGCGGGCTTGATTGTGGTCGCATGCGTCCTTTTCGAGCGACGGCCGTCTCTCAGAGCATGAACACTCATGCAAAGACCATCGGGCCTCCGGTCGAAGTAGCGGTCGACCCAACCACGATCCAGCTCGACGCCGTGGAGCGGGAGCGGGCCGACGCGGGCGCGTGTTGCGGTCCGACCGAGCGGGAGTCGTGCTGCGAGCCCGCGGCGAAGGCGGACTGCTGCGGGCCCTCGACGGCCGGGGGCTGCGGTTGCCGATGAGCACGGCGGTGACGACTCCCGCGGCTGAGGCCGTCTGGCACGAGCTGCACGATCGGCTGCGGCGCTTCATCGCGCGGCGCGTGCGGTCTCCGCAGGATGCCGAGGACATCCTCCAAGAGGTGATGTTGCGAATCCACCGTCACAGCGGCGATCTCGAGCACGCCGACCGCGTTGCGAGCTGGGTCTACCGCATCGCGGCCAACTCGATCGCGGACCACTACCGCAGGCCTGCGCGCCGGGAGCTGGCGTCAGGCCAAGCCATGGATGTCGCCGAGCCCCCTGGCGCAGAAGCCGCGATCGTGTGGGTCGAGCCGGACTCGGCCGAGCTCCGGGCCGAGTTAGCCCACTGCCTCGCCCCTCTCACCGCCCGACTGCCGGATCTCTACCGAGAGGCGCTCGATGTCACGGACTTCCAGGGAATATCTCAGGCCGAGGCGGCCCGGCGACTGGGCTTGTCCGTCTCCGGCATGAAGGCGCGCGTGCAGCGCGGTCGCAAACAGCTGAAGGATCTGCTGCTCGACTGCTGCGACGTCGAGCTCGACCGCCGCCGCGCAGTGACCGCCTACACCTCTAAGCGCGGGTCGTGCGCGACCTGCGGGCGCGGCTAACGCGCCGAGTTCTGCGTCCTTTTTCGAGCGGCTACGTCTTAGGAGACATGACCGCAACTCTGCTGGAGCACACTCGCGAGACGCCGGACCAGTCGCCGCTCGACGAGCTGGTCAGCGTCGCCCCGGCCACGACCGGCGGACCCGACGCCATCGTCGTCGACGGACTCGCCAAGCGCTACCTGAACGGCACCGAGGCCGTACGAGGGATCTCGTTCAGTGTCAGCACCGGCGAGGTGTACGGCATCCTCGGGCCGAACGGCGCCGGGAAATCGACGACGATCGGCATCCTCGGGACGCTCGTACGGCTAACGGCCGGCCACGCGGCGGTCGCCGGATTCGACGTCGCGACCGGCGCGAGGGACGTCCGAAGGCACATTGGCTTTGCGACGCAGGAGATCGGTGTCGACGATCTCGCGACTGGCAACGAGTTTCTCGTCCTCCAAGGCCGTCTGCACGGGCTCTCGCGACGCGACGCCACCCGCCGCGCCCACCTCCTTCTCGGCTTGGTCGACCTGGAAGACGCGGCCAACCAGCGCATAGGGGAGTACTCGGGCGGAATGAAGCGCCGCATCGACCTCGCCTCTGCTCTCATCCATCTCCCGCCGATCCTCTTCCTCGACGAGCCGACCGAGGGCCTCGACCCGCGCGCCCGCGTCGCGATCTGGGAGACGCTGGAGCGTCTCAATGCCGCGTTCCAGATGACGATCATGCTGAGCACCCACTACATGGAGGAAGCCGATCGGCTCTGTGGCCGGATCGGCATCATCGATCGTGGCCTGATCGTCGCAGAGGGCACGCCCGCCGAGCTGAAGGCGTCGATCGGCGGCCAGACGCTGTCGCTTCGCTACGCGCCCGACTCCCCGGCCGAGCTGCTCGCCCGAGTGCGCGCGACGCTTCTCGCCCGCGACGACGTGCTCGCGGTCGTCGCGTCGGACGGCCACCTGTCGGTCGAGGTCGAGGAAACGGCCGCCGTGACCCCGGAACTGTTGCGTGTGCTCCAGCGCGAGTGGGCGGCTCCGCAGGCGCTGTCCATCGACCAGCCCACGCTCGAGGACGTCTACCTCCGATCTACCGGGAGAGGCTTCGGCGAGGAGGAACTGGCGGCATGAACGCCAACTCGCCGACCTGGCTGCTCACATTGCGGACCCTCGTCCAGTTTCCGCGCAATCCGATGGTGCTGGGCTTCTCCGTGCCCCCGGTGCTGATGATGTTCGTCGTCTTCGGGACTCTGTTCGCGGCGGTCAGGCATCTGCCGGGGTTCCCAACCGACAACTACTACGAATACCTCGCCCCCGCGGCGGTTCTCATGACCACCGTCCCCGGGATCGCGAACTCGGCTGTGGCGCTCGCAACCGACTTCCAGAACGGCTACCTCTACAAGCTCCTGACGACGCCAGCCTCAATCAGCTCGATCATGCTCGGCCGGCTACTCGCCGACGGAGTGCGCCTGTTCATCCAGGGCGGCGCAGTCCTTCTGCTTGCGCTCGCGCTCGGCGCGCAGATCGCCACCGGCTTCGCGGGAGCGCTCCTGATGCTGCTGATCGGCACGCTCTTCGGAATCGTGACCTTCGGCGTGCTGACCGCGAACATCGCGCTCAAGACGAAGGACCCGGCGGCCGTCCAGGCGGTCTTCCCGATGGCGTTCCTGCTCATCTTCCTGACCACCGCGTACCAGACGGAGGACCAGGTGGAGAGCGGCGCGCTCCGGGCCATCATCGACGCCAACCCAACCGAGTACGTCCTGCGCGCGATGCGCGACCTCATGCTTACCGGCTACGACTGGGACGCGATCGGGGTGGCCTTTCTCGTGATCCTCGGCCTCGGCGTCCTCGGACTCCCGCTGACGATCCGCAACTACCGGTCCCTCTATCGCTGACGGCGCGGTCCTTAACGCGCGAGGCCCATCAGCGTGCGAGGTCGAGAGGATTTCGTCGATCCGGCTGAAGACGATGAGGTGACCGTCGCCGGCGTAGGAGGGTCGGGGATGTCCCAATCCTCGCCGCCGGTGGCTACGTAGGGGCACGCGTCGCCGCAGCCCATCGTCACTGCCCAGTCGGCATGTAGCTGCATCTTGACTGTGAGCCGCGTCGGGCGCCGACCCGAGAGGTCGATGCCGACCCTACGTGCGCAGGTAGGCCCGCATGAAGGCGTGGTGGTCGCTCAGTTGCTTCCAGTACCAGCGCCACAGGAGCGCCATACGCCAGCGTTCGCATCGCCTCTGGGGTTCACTCTGCGTGCTCGCTCAAAGGCGAGGGTTTGGTTTTCTTGGCCTCTATCTCCTTGAGCCTTTTATGGTTGCTCTCGATCCGCGCTCGAGCCCGTTCTTCGTAATGCGGGTCATCCGACGGCTCCACGGGAGCACCCGAGAACCTGCGGTTGACGGCCGCGTTCAGGTACCTCCTCGCGCGACGTAGGCGTCTCGGCGCGTCGCCGGGCGACCCTGCAGTCTTGCTTCGATACTCGCAAGGGCGGCCTTCCAAGTCGACTCGCGACTGACACGCAGCTCTGGCCGCGGGGCGTGTAGCCGGGCGAGTCGGGGAAGCTCGCTTGGTCGTACCTAGCCCGCGGAGTGTCCCTGGCTCACCTGCACGGGGGCCTCAGGCGCCGGGCGGGGCAGCCGAACCTCTGTGCCGGATCGCAGCGCTTCATGGACCGCCCGCGCCCCCCACTGGGGGCCGGCGAGGTAGAGCTTGGCGAACGCCTCAACTCGCTTGACGTAGGCCTCGAGCTGCTCGAGCTCGTGGGAGCTTGGAGCGGCCGGGGGCATGGCCACAAGGAGACGAGTCCCTGTGACACACCGGCACCCTACGCCGACCCAGACCGACCAGCGCCGCAACCTGAGGGCGGTCGCCTGATGCCCGCCACCCAACGCGGCCAGGCGTACAGACTCGCCCCGAACCGATGGGGTTTGCGCTGGCGTGACGCCGCCGGCGTCCGCCGCCGCAAGTCCCCGTTCCCGTCCAGGTCGAGCGCGCTCCGCTACTACCGCGACACGATCGAGCCCGGCCTGCGCGGCGAGCACCCGGCGCTGCCGGAGTTGACGCTCGCCGAGCTGGTCGAGCTCTACCTGGAGCGCCACGCTGCCACGGTTCGCCCGCGCACGATCATGGAGTTGCGTAAGCGCCTCCGCTACGCCGTCGCCGCCTTCGGGGACGTGCCGCTGCGTGACCTGGAGCGCATGGGCGGCGAGATCGCGGGCTGGCGGGCGACGTTGCCCGCTCGTTCCCGCTACGGGATCACCCAGGCGCTGCGACAGACGCTCGAGGCCGGTGTCCGCTGGGAGTGCCTGGCGCGCAACCCCGCGAGGCTGGCGGGCCGCAACCCGCAGCCGTCGCCGCGCACGGTGCGCCCGTTCACGCGCGTGGAGTTGGAGACGATCGCCGCCGAACTGCAACCGGCCTATCGGCCGCTGCCCATGTTCGCGGCCAGCACCGGCCTGCGCCCGGAGGAGTGGGGTGCGCTCGAACGCCGCGACGTCGACCGCCGGGCCGGGGTGCTCTCCGTGCGCCGCACGATCTCGTCGGGGCAGCTGGTCGAGCTCGGCAAGACGACCCGCAGCCGCCGCCAGGTTCCGCTGTCGGCGCTCGCGCTCGACGCGCTCGACGCGCTGCCCCCGCGGCTCGATAGCCCGTTCCTGTTCGCGGCCAAGCTGGGCGGCCCGTTCGACCTCGCCAACTTCCGACGCCGGGAGTGGGCCCCGGCGATCGAGGCGTCGGGCGTGCGCAGGCCCGCGCGCATCTACGACATGAGGAGCACGTTCGCCTCCAACGCGCTCGCGGCGGGCATCTCGGTATTCGAACTGGCGTGGATCATGGGCACGTCGGTGGCGATGATCGAGCGCCATTACGGCACGCTGATCGAGGGCGCCGGGGCAGACATCGCACGCCGCCTGGACGTGTTCGACGCCCAGCGCGACGATGCTGCGGACGCGGGCCCGTAGCCTGCCTGGCAGGTGCCCACCTTCGCCGAGGTTTTCCCCTCTAACGATCCGGTCGCCCGCTTCGTCGTGGCGATGTCGATAGCGCGCAACGACATTCGCCATGCCCTCAAGCAGGCCGGGGCCGCAAACGACCTTGACTCGCCGGACTTCACATACTGGATCCGGGTCGCGAGCGGCCACTTCTTCGAGGCGGAGGGGGCCCTCCGTGAGTGGCGGAAGGTGGACGAGGTCCGGAGGTTCATCGAGAAGCTGCCGTCAGACGGCAAGGATGCGCTTGGCAAGGTGTGCTCGGCGGTGCAGAAAATGGGGCCGGGCGCCCTTGAGCACGTTCGCGAGCGGACCTTCCACTACCCCTCGCCCGTGAGCCGCTACCGGCTCGACGAGGAGCTCGCGGAAGCTCTTCGCGCGCTGAGCGACGAGGAGGTCGGCCTGGTCGAGGCGGACGGCTTCGTCCGGTGGTGCTTCGCGGACGACGTTGCCCTCGTCCTCGCGTACGACAAGCACGATCCGGCGCGTCTGCGCGAGCAGAGTGAGATCGCGCGCGACGGCGCCGTCGGCTTCGTCAACTTTGCGCAAGGCGCGATGGAGGCGTACTTCGGTGCGCACGGACTCCCCGCCTTGTTCGACTAGCGCGAACGTTGGGCCACTATTGGGCCACAAACGCGCGAGGTGCCGAAAGGCGCAACGCCACCGAACCGGAGGTTTGCAGGACAAAGGCCTAGTGCCCCCGGGAGGACTCGAACCTCCGACCCGCTGCTTAGAAGGCAGCCGCTCTGTCCACTGAGCTACGGGGGCGCAGGGCCGAGGATAGGCGGCCGCGTGCGCTCTCAGCGCCCCGAGCCGCCGCCGAGCGACGAGCCCGAGAAGAAGAAGAACCACGCCTCGAAGGCGACGGCCGCCAGGATCACGCAGACCACTACGATCTGCTCGGGGCCGCCGACGCTGGCCTTCGCGTGTTCGTGCTCTGGCCGCTCGCCGCGCATGCTTCGAAGCCAGGGCGCGTGACTGCGCACGGTTGGGAGCGTGCCGGTCGTTTCGCGGTAGGCGTAGCTCAACCGCTTGAGCGCCTGGTAGAGGAGGAAGCTGAACACGGCCAGGCTCCCGATCACCGCGGCAAACGCCGCCATGGACGGCTGAGTCTCCTCGCCCTGTACCTGCGAGCCGATCCACAGGGCGAGCAGCGGGCTGCCGGTCCAGACGTTCAGGGCGACGAACGCGATTAGCGCAGCAAGCCCGTAGCGCTTGGCGCGGTCCATACGAATCGGGGCGCCCGGATTTGAACCGAGGACCTTTTGCTCCCAAAGCAAACGCGCTACCAAGCTGCGCTACGCCCCGCTGGCGCCAAGTCTAGGCCCAAGCGCCGAGCGGTCACGTTCATTGTTGAGTTAGTGGGCCCCGGGACCGTTAACTCGACAATGGACTCGGTCCGGTCCGGATCCGGCGGCGCTCGCGCCGCGGGTGCCCGAGGAGGGTCGTGCGAGCGCGTCGAGTTGGTGCCAGCCTACTCGGTAGCCTGGCGCTTCGATGGCCGACCTCCAGCCGCTGCGCACGCTCCGTTACGACACCTCGGTTGCCGGTCCGCTGGAGGATCTGATCGCTCCACCCTACGACGTGATCGACGCCGCCATGCGCGCCGAGCTGGCTGCCCGCAGCCCCTTCAACGTCGTCGAAATCGACTTGCCGCCCAGCTACGCGCAGGCGGCCGCCACCATGGCGGACTGGCGCGAGCGCGGCGTGCTCCGCCAGGAGGAGGAGCCGGCCGTCTGGGTGTTGCGCCAGGACTACACCACCCCCACCGGCGCGAGCGCCACGCGCACCGGCTTCTTCGGCCGCGTGCGCGTGGACGAGTACGGACCGGGGCGGATTCGCCCCCACGAGCGCACCCATCCCGCGCCCAAGGAGGACCGCCTCAGGCTGACGCGCGCCACGCGCACGAACCTGTCGCCGATCTTCGCGCTCTTTCCCGACTTCGACAGGTCCGCCGAGCGAGCGATGGCGCAGATCTCCGGTGGCGAGCCCTTTGTCGCGGCGGGAGGAGAGCAGCTGTGGCGATCCGCGGATCCCGACCTGATCGCCGAGCTCCAGATGGCGCTGGCCGACGCCGAGCTCCTGATCGCCGATGGCCATCATCGCTACGAGACGGCGCGGATCTATGCCGACGAGACCGGCGGCGAGGGCGACCACCGCTACGTGCTGATGCTGCTCTGCTCGCTGTCTGACCCGGGCCTGCTGATCTTCCCGACCCACCGCCTGCTCACCGGCTTGAAGGACGATCGCCCCAAGCAGGACGCGATCCGCGAGGTGCTGACGCGCGATTTCGAGATCGAGGAGCTCGGCGCCGCGAAGGAGCTCGAGCCGCCGCCGCAGGGCAACGGCCGGGTCGCCTTCGGCTACATGGACGCCTTCCACCGCAAGCCCTACCGGGTGACGCTCAAAGACCAGGCCGTCGCCGACCGGGCGCTCGACGGCATGCCCGAGGCCTACCGGCGCCTCGACACCGCGGTGCTGGAGGCGATCGTGCTGCGCGGCGCTCTCGGGATGAGCGAGGACGACATCTCCCATCTGCGTGGCCTGCAGTACTCGAAGGACCTGGACGATGCGATCGACGCCGTGCACACCGGGCGTGCGGATGCCGGCTTTTTCATGCGCGCCACGCCGGTCGAGCAGGTCCGCGAGGTGGCCGAGACGGGCGAGTCGATGCCGCCGAAGTCGACCTACTTCTACCCCAAGGTCCCCACCGGCCTGGTGTTCAACCCGCTCGCCTAGCCCGGATGAAGATCTACACGCGCAAGGGCGACGACGGCACGACCGGCCTCTGGTACGGCGGTCGCGTGGACAAGTTCGCGGGCCGCCCCGAGGCCTACGGCTCGGTCGACGAGGCCGCCTCGGCACTCGGGCTGGCCCGCGCGGCCGCCGAGCGCGGTGGAGAGCTCTACCCGGACATCCTGCGCGTGCAGAACGAGCTTTTTATCGCCGGCGCCGAGCTGGCCACGGCGCCCGAGGCCGCCGGGCGGCTCGAGGCCGGGGTGTCGAAGGTGACCCCCGACATGGTGGAGCGGCTGGAGAGCGACATCGACCGCTACATGGAGCGCGTCGACCTCCCGCCGAAGTTCGTCATTCCGGGCGGGACCGAGCTGTCGGCCCGCCTCGACGTGGCGCGCGCCGCGGTCCGTCGCGCCGAGCGCCGGGTGGCCGTCCTGAAGGATGCCGGCGACCTGGCCGACGACATCGTGCTTACCTACCTCAACCGGCTCTCCGATGCGCTCTTTGCGATGGCGCGCCTTGCAGACGAGCCCGAGCCCGAGCTGTTCGAGGGGAGACGATGAGAGCCATCACCCGCCGCGTGGACGGCAAGCTGGAGCAGACCATCGCCATCCGCAGCCACCGTCTGACCGCCGACGAGCCGCGGGAGTCTGGCGGCGAGGACGCCGGTCCCAGCCCCCAGGAGCTGCTGGCCGCGAGCCTTGCCTCGTGCACGGCCATCACGATGGAGATGTACGCGGACCGCAAGGGCTGGGATGTGGGCGAGATCGTGATCGACGTGCACTACGAGCCGGCCCAGCGCGGCTCGCCCACGCGCTTCACCATGGACATGCAGCTCCCCAAGGAGCTGCCCGACGACCAGCGCAACCGGCTCACCCAGATCGCGGCGAAGTGCCCGGTCCACCGCACGCTCGAGGGCGAGGTGATGTTCGAGGAGAGCGTCACGCTCAGGTAGCTCGGCGCCGCTCCCACATCTGTACCGCGCCCACGCTGCGAAAGCCGAGGCGCTCGTAGACCGGGCGGCCGAGCATTGTGGCAACCAGCGTGCTCGTCTCCTGGCCGCGCTCGGCGGCGTCGGCAAGGGCGTGCGCGAGCAGCTTGCCCGACAGGCCGCGCCCGCGCGCCTCGGGCAGGACGGCAACCCACTCGATGTCCGTGTTCGCGCGGTGATCGACCGCGAGCAAGCAGCCGACCGGCGTCCCGCCCGAGCGCGCCACGTACACGGCTCCCGAATCGAGCGAGATCCCCGACAGCGCCTTGGCGAACGAGTCGTCGTCATGGCCGTAGGCAAGGTCGTTGAGCGCGCCCACGTCGGCCATGCTGCCGTGGTCGGTCCAGTCGACCTCGAGCTCCGGGCGCTCGGGCGACGCTTCCAGCGTGCGCGCCATCGCCTCGGGCTCGGCGTCCAGCACGTGCCCGCGCTCGGCGAGCAGAGCCGTCGCGTCGGCGTCCTGTGGGCGGACCCAGACGGTCCAGTGCGCGCCGGCCGCGTCGTAGGCGGCCGCGATCTCGTCGTAGGCCGCCCTCAGCCCGTCGGGGTGCTCGTAGGTGACCGAGTTGATCACCGAGCGCTCCGGACAAACGGGCACAACCGCCGCGCGCACCCCGTCGCGCTCGATCAGCCGGGCTCCCTCCGAGCCCTGGGCGACCATGCCCATCCAGGCGGCCAACGACGAGTAGACGGCTTCCAGCAAGGTCAGCTGATCGTGGCCCCGGCCGCGCGCAGCTCCTCGAGCGCGCGTTCGGAGTCACCCGGCTCGACGTCGATTCCCCGCACCCCGCCCCGGTCGACCGTGACCGCGAAGCCCTGGCGCAGCGCATCGCCGGCCGTGGCGCCCACGCAGTAATCGGTGGCGAGCCCGACCACGGTCAGCTCGTCCACGCCTCGCCCGCGCAGCAGGGCGGCGAGGTCGGTCTCCTCAAAGCCCGAGTAGCCCTCGAGGCCGGGCTCGTAGCCGGCGTCCACGATCGCGTCGATCCTCTCCCGAGGCAGCGAGGGGTGCAGCTCGGCGCCGGGGCTGCCCTGCACGCAGTGCGGGGGCCAGGGACCGCCCTGCTCCTTGAAGGAGGCGTGGTCGGGCGGGTGCCAGTCGCGCGTGGCCACGACCAGGTCGAACCCGCCGCCCGCGATCAGCTCGTTAACTCGGCCGGCTATGGCGTCGCCGTCGGGCACGGCCAGCGCTCCGCCTTCGGTGAAGTCGTTCTGGAAGTCCACGATCACGAGGGCGCGCGCCACGACCCGATAATAGGCCGGTGCGGGAGTACCTTCTCACGCCCGAGCAAGCCGCGGCGATGGACGCGCCGGGCACCAAGGACGCAGCGGTGCTGGTGGCGCTTTTCGGCGATCCGCTGGCCGCAGTCTTCACCGAGCGGCGAGCCGACCTGCGCAGGCACGCCGGCGAGATCTCATTTCCGGGAGGACGCCAGGACGAGCCCGACGAGGATCTGCGCACGACGGCCCTGCGCGAGGCCGAGGAGGAGATCGGCCTGCCGGCGTCGGCCGTGGATGTGGTCGGCGCGCTGCCGCCGGTGGGGACGTTCGTGACCGGCTACCGGGTCTTCCCGTTCGTCGGCACCATCGAGTCCGGCCACGTGTGGAAGCCGGCCGAGGCCGAGGTGGCGCGGGTGCTCGAGTTCTCCCTGGCCGACCTCGTCGCCGGGCACGAGATGAAGCGCCTCGTGCGCAAGGGCGTTCCGATCAAGACGCCGACCTACACGGTCGACGGGCATCTGGTCTGGGGAGCGACCGCGCGGATTGTGCAGTCGCTCCTGGAGCGGCTCGCTCCGCTGCTGTAAAAGGAGCTTCTCTGTGGACCCCGACCAGGTTCTCGCTTTCCGGTTGGCCCGCTCCGGGCTGGCCGTCCGCGGTGCGCGCGGCCTCGCGCAGGCGGCAGCCTGCCCCGCCTCGGACTTCGCCCGCGACGCGGCGCTCCTGGCGCTGGCAGCGCGAGCCGAAGGCGCCTCCCGCGAGACCTACAACCGCGCGGTCGACGCCGGCGATCTCGTCGTCGCATACATCGTCCGGGGGGCCATTCATGCGCTTGCTCCCGGCGACTTCGCGCTTTACGGGCGCGCCCTGATCGCCCGCGACGACCGCGAGCTTGGCGCACAACTCGGCCGGCAGGTCCAGCTTCTGGCCGCCGAGAAGGGATTCGCCCCGAGCACGGCGCTCGAGGAGGTGTCGAGCGCCACGAAGGCTGCGCTGGCCGGGGGCCGGACGCTCGACAAGAACGAGCTGCACGAGCAACTCCGAAAGCGCGTCCATGCCGACCTGATGCCCTGGTGCAAGGGCTGCCAGACCCACCACGTCGCGCCGATGCTGTGGCGCTACGCCACCGTGAAGGCGGGCGCCCGGCTCGACTCCGAGCGCCACTACACGATGGGCCGGCCGGGCCGCACGCCGGCCGCAAGGGAGGCCGTTCGCCGCTTCCTCGGCTTCTACGGACCGGCCAAGCCCGGCGACTTCGCCGACTGGGCCGGGCTCGCGAAGTCCCATGCCCAGCGTCTCTGGGACGAAGTGGCGAGCGAGCTCGCCGAGGTACCCATCGGCAGGAGCAAGGGATGGCTCATGAGCGAGGACATTGCCGCGCTCGAATCACCGCCCGCCGCTGAGGGCATCCGTTTGATCCCGCCGGGCGACCCCTATCTGCAGAAGCCCAACCGCGCGCTGCTCGCTTCGGACCCCGACCTGCGCAAGCGGCTGTTCCGGCCCGTCGCGAGCCCGGGGGCGGTGATGAGGGACGGCCGCCTGGCCGGCCTGTGGCGGGCGAAGGCGAAGGGGAGAAAGGCGGAGCTCACCGTCGAGAAGCTCGGCCGCCTCCGGCGCGGCGAGCTCGAGGAGGAAGCCCAGCGCGTCGCGGAGCTGCGCGGAGCCGCCGAAGCCGAGCTCGTCCTCTCCTGACCGGTCGCCCGGTCCCGGATGCCCTACACGCTCTTCTCGATCGGCACGTCCACGAGGTTGCCCCACTCCGTCCACGAGCCGTCGTAGTTCTTGACCTGCTCGAGGCCGAGCAGCTCGTGCAGCACGAACCAGGTGTGCGCCGAGCGCTCGCCGATCCGGCAGTAGGCGATGATCGGGTTGCCGTCGATCACGCCCTTCTGTGTGTAGAGGTCCTGCAGCTCGTCCGCCGCCTTGAAGGTTCCGTCCTCCGTCACGGCCTGGGCCCACGGCACCGACGCCGCACCCGGGATGTGCCCGGCGCGCTGGGCGCCCTCCTGCTCGTAGCCCGCCATGGCGATCAGCTCGCCCGAGTACTCCTGGGGCGAGCGCACGTCGACCATCCGGATGTCGGCTCCGAGCGCGTCGTAGACCTCTTCGCGGCGAGCGCGGATATCGCTGTCGCCCTCCTGGGCGGCGAACTGCTGCGAGTCGTAGCTCGGCACGTCGCTCGTGGTCGGCCGCCCCTCCGAGATCCACTTCTCGCGCGGGCCGTTCATCAGCTTCACCTTGGTGTGCCCGTAGTAGCGCAGGTACCAATAGGTGTATGCGCCGAACCAGTTGTTTCGATCGCCGTAGAGCACGACCGTGTGGTCGTTCGAGACGCCGCGACTGCCGAACAGCGCGCCGAACTCGGCGGGGCCGAGGAAGTCGCGCTTGACCTGGTCCTGCAGGTCTTGTTTCCAGTCGAAGCCGATAGCGCCCGGGATGTGGGCCTCGGCATAGAGGGAGGGGTTCTCGTCGACTTCGACGATGCGGATGGAGGCGTCATTCAGGTGGTCCTCGACCCATTGGGTGTCAACGAGGACGTCTTTTGCGTAGTCGGCCATGGCGCGCAAATCTAATCGATCGCTCCGAGCAGCCTGCCCACGGCCACGGCCATGGCCGCGAGCCAGGCCTCGCGATCGGCCGGATCGGTGTCAGCGATCTCCGCCGGCATCCGCCACGTGCGCTCCGCGTCCCGTACGGCCTGCGCCCCCGCGGCCAGCAGCGAGCCGTCCACCGTCCCTGCGGCCTCGTAGACCACACCGCGGACCGGTGTGTCGACGAGGCGCTCGAGCAGGGTCCGCAGCCGCGGGCCGTGCAGGTCGGCCACGGCCTCCCCGGTCGCGCTCCCCATGAGCCAGCAGATCGCGCTGACGGCCACGAGCGCCTCCATCACCGTCCCCAGGCGGTCGGGATCCGCGAGGGCCGCTTCGGCTCCCGTTGCCTCGATTGCCGCCACGCGATCGGCCGACCGGGTGGTCCCCCTGACCGCGTACCCCCGCTCCAGCAGCGCAGTGGCCAGAGCTTGGCCGCGGCAGCCGCAGCCTACGATCAGCACCCGGGCCAAGGTCAGGTCGGGTTGTTCTCGCGGGCCCGCCGGCGCAGTTCCTCGCGCCAGCGCTGGTCCTCGGCCACCTGGGCGCGCACGTCGTCTTCGGTGCGCTCGGGCCGGCCGCTGGCCCTGCGGCGGGCGTTCTGCGCCGCGAGCATCTCCTCGACGTCGTCGAGCTCCAGCTCCGCCTCGACCTCGGGCGAGCGGGTTGGGCGCCAGTCCACCTGCGCGGCCCCCGACCCGGGATACCACTTGCCTAGCGCGAGCAGAATCGCGATGGCGACCACGAAGCCGAACAGGACGAAGACGGCGAACTCGTCCACGGGGCGAGTGTACGCTCGTTCAGATGCGGGAAGCCGTGATTGTCGACGCTCTGCGCACGCCGATCGGCCGCTACGGCGGCGTCCTCTCCGGCGTGCGCCCGGACGATCTGGCCGCTCGCGTGGTCCGAGCCGCCATCGAGCGCAACGAGCTCGACCCCGCGAGCGTCGAGGAGGTCTACCTGGGCTGCGCGAACCAGGCGGGCGAGGACAACCGCAACGTCGCGCGCATGGCCGCCCTGCTCGCGGGCCTGCCCCCGACGGTGCCGGGCCTGACGGTCAACCGGCTCTGCGCGTCCGGCCTCGAGGCGGCGGTTCAGGCCTCCCGCCAGATTCGCCTCGGCGAGGCCGACCTCGTTCTCGCGGGCGGGGTCGAGTCGATGTCGCGCGCGCCGCTCGCGGCGCTCAAGCCGGAGCGGGGCTTCGCGCGCGGGAACGTCGAGCTCGTCGACACCACGATCGGCTGGCGCTTCGTCAACCCGCTCATGGCCGCCACCCACTCGACCGAGTCGATGGGCGAGACGGCCGAGAACGTGGCAGGGCGCTACGGCGTCTCGCGCGAGGACCAGGACGCCTTCGCGCTCGAGTCGCACCGGCGTGCGCTGGCGGCAGCCGACGCGGGACGCTTCGACGACGAAATCGTCACAGTGGACGCACCCCAGCCGAAGGGCGAACCGGTGGCCGTCCATTCCGACGAGGGCCCGCGGGCGGACACGACGCTCGAGCGCCTCGCAAAGCTGCGCCCGGCCTTCCGCGAGGGCGGCAGCGTGACGGCGGGCAACTCGTCACAGATCAACGACGGCGCGGCCTGCCTGGTCCTGGCAAGCGAGCGGCGCGCCCGCGAGCTGGGGCGCGAGCCACTCGCTCGGATCGTCGCCTCGGGCGCTGCGGGCGTCGACCCCGCCTACATGGGCATCGGCCCGGTCCCGGCCGTGCGCAGCGCGCTCGACCGCGCGGGGCTGACGCCCGCGGACATCGACCTCGTCGAGCTGAACGAGGCCTTCGCCGCCCAGGTCCTCGCCTCGATGCGCGAGCTCGGCTTCGACCACGACCGCCTGAACGTCAACGGCGGAGCGATCGCGATCGGCCATCCGCTCGGCTGCTCGGGCGCCCGCCTGCTCGGCACGATCGCTTGGGAGCTGCGCCGGCGCGGCGGGCGCTACGGAGTGGCGACGATGTGCGTCGGGGTCGGCCAGGGGCTCGCCGCCGTAATCGAGAACCCGTTGGCCTGAACGGTCCCTCAGCGGCGCGCGCGGTGCCCGCGCTCGCCCGAGTCGCTCGCGCCGTTGTGGTTGTCGTCGGTGCCCGAGTCGGTCAGGTCGGCCTTGCGCCCGTGTCCGCTCGAGTCCGTGCCGCCGCGGCGATTCTCGTTCGAGCCCGAGTCCGTGTCGTCGGCCTTCTTGCCGGTGCCCGTGTGGGTGCCGGTCCCGGTGCCCGTGTCACGTGTGTTCGTGTTCGTGTCGCCCGTGTCCCGCGTGTCGGCGTTCGTGTTCGTGTTGATGTTGCCGGTGTTCGTGTCGTCATCGTCATCGCCGCCGCCACCCGGACCTGAGTGGTCCTCGCCCTCGTGGCCGTCCTTGCCCGAGCCCGGCGAGGCGATCGCCTTGTCGACGAACGCGGCGCCGGTCAGATCGAAGGCGGCCGCCGCGTATAGCGACGTGCCCGTGAACAGCACCACCGCCACGCACAGCGTGAGAAGCCTCCGCGTCAGGGAGACCTGGTTTGACAGGAGGTCGTCCGGGCCCTCGGCCAGACGGAGGTATGTGTCTGCGGGATGCATGCTCATGTGGGTGGAACACCCCCACGAGCGAAAACTCACGCGCGGATCGGCCCGCGCCGCCCCAGCAGCAGCTTGGCGGGGAGGCCGCCCACCAGCGGCTGCAGCTCGAGCGCGAGCTCGCCGGCCGTGGGCCGGTCGGCCGGATCCTTCTCCAAGCAGGCCATGATCGCGTGCGAGAGCGGCTCGGGCACCCGGCGCGGCCAGGCGCGCGGCTCGTCGACGAGCTGCGGAAAGCGCTCCTCGAGCGAGGCGTCCTCCTCGCGCGTGCGCGGCCTCCTGAAGGGGAGCCTGCCTGCCACCGCGTGGTAGAGCGTCGCGCCGAGCCCCCAGACGTCGGAAGGCGGGCCGACGTCGCCGTGGGGGTCGCACTGCTCGGGGGGCATGTAGGCGTTCGTGCCGATGTGGTCGCTGAGGCGCTTGGCACGCTCGAGCGTTCGCGCCAGGCTCAGGTCGATCACCCGCGGCGGAATCCCCATCACCAGGTTGTCCGGCTTGAGATCGAGGTGGACCCAGCCGTCGGCGGCCATGTAGTGGATCGCGGCGGCAACGTGCAGGCCGAGCGGCAGCGTCTGCTCGAGCGGCAGCGGACCGCTGCGCTTGATCAGCCGGCGCAACGTCGGCCCCTCGAGGTGCTCGACAAGGAGGTGCGGGTAGGGCCCGTCCATGTGGACGCCGAAGCCGCGCAGCAGGACCGGGTGAGCCAGTGCTTCGAGCGCGTCCGACTCGCGGCGCAGGCCGCGCAAGGCGTGCTCGTCCTCGACCAAATCCGGACGCACGACCTTCGCCACCATCACCGCGAAGAGCTTTTCGTCCCAGACCAGGTAAACCTCGTAGCGATTGCCCCCGCCGATCGGCTTGAGCACGGTTCGGCCGGGGGCTATCTCGTGCCCCTCCGCGAACTGCCATGACTGTTTCTCTGACGCCACCAGCCCCATCTTGCAGAATCAGGAACACATGATCGACTTCGAACTCACTGATGAACAGAAACTGATCCGCGAAACCGCCCGTGACTTCAGCGACGGCGAGATCGTTCCACGCGCGCGCGAGAACGACCGCAACGAGCACTTCGACACCGAGCTCGTGAAGAAGATCGCCGACATGGGCTTCCTCGGGGCGATCGTGCCCGAGGACTACGGCGGGCGCGGCGTTGACTACCGAACCTACGCGCTCATCGTCGAGGAGATCGGGCGCGGCTGCTCGGCCATGCGCACTGTGGTCAGTGTGGTGACCTCGCTGGTCTGCTCCTCGATCGTGCGCTGGGGCAGCGAAGAGCAAAAGCAGGAATGGCTCCCCCAGCTCTGCTCGGGCGAGGCCCTCGGCTGCTTCGGCCTGACCGAGCCGGACACGGGCTCGGACGCCGCGAACCTGAAGACGCGTGCGAGGCAGGTGGACGGCAAGTGGCGCATCACCGGCGGGAAGATGTGGATATCGCTGGGCAACTACTCCAAGCTCGCGCTCGTGTTCGCGCAGACCGACCCCGAGAAGAAGCACAAAGGGCTCGCCTGCTTTCTCGTGCCGACCGACCAGCCCGGCTTCACGACGCAGGAGATCCACCACAAGCTCGGTCTGAAGGGCTCGGACACCGCCGAGCTCGCGCTCGACGACGTCGAGGGTGACCTGATGGGCGAGGTCGGCGACGGCTTCAAGATCGCGATGAGCGCGCTCGACTCGGGTCGCTACAGCGTCGCCGCCGGCTGCGTCGGGATCTGCCAGGGCGCGCTCGAAGCGTCGATCTCGTACTCGAAGGAGCGCACCCAGTTCGACCGTCCGATCGCCTCGTTCCAGCTCGTCCAGGAGATGATCGCCGACATGGTGGTGCAGACCGAGGCGGCGCGCGGCCTGGTTTGGCGAGCCGGCTGGCTCAAGGATCAGGGCAAGCCGAGCACGACGGAGACGTCGATCGCCAAGCTCTACGCGACCGAGGCGGCGGTCACCTGTGCCGACCGGGCGATCCAGGTTCACGGGGGCTCGGGCTACGTGGACGACTACCCGGTCGAGCGCTACCTGCGTGACGCGCGCGTGACGACGCTCTACGAGGGCACGTCGCAGATCCAGAAGCTGATCATCGGGCGGGCCTACACCGGCATCAACGCGCTCGTCCCGTGAGCCTCGTCCTCGCCGAGACGCGCGGGGCGGTCGGCCTCGCGCAGCTCAACCGGCCCGACGCCCGCAACGCGCTGTCGCCGGAGCTGATGGAGGACCTAGCGGGCATCGTCGAGCGCTGGGACGACGATCCCGATGTCGGCTGCATCGTGATCGCCGGCGGCGACGGGTGGTTCGCCGCCGGGGCCGACATCAAGGCTATGGCGCAGCGCAGCTTTCAGGACGCGCTGGCATCCCCGGCCGCGCGCTTCTGGCCGCGCCTCGCATCGATCCGCACGCCGCTGGTGGCCGCGGTGTCCGGATATGCCCTCGGCGGCGGCTGCGAACTAGCGCTCGCCTGCGACATGATCGTGGCCTCCGAGGCGGCCGAGTTCGGCCAGCCGGAGATCCTGCTGGGGATCATCCCGGGCGGCGGGGGGACCCAGCGGCTGACGCGCGTAATGGGAAAGCAGCGCGCGATGGAGCTGGTGCTGACCGGCCGGCGGATCTCGGCGGGCGAGGCTCACGAGCTCGGAATCGTCAACCGGGTCACCGGCAGCGACGAATGGCTCGGCCAGGCGATGGAGCTCGCCAAGGTGGTGGCCGGCCGGCCGCGGCTCGCGGCCCGGCTTGCGAAGCAGGCGGTTCTCGGCGCCGACGAGACCGGGCTGTCGGCCGGCCTCGACCATGAGCGACGCCTGTACGAGCTCGCGATGGCGACCGAGGACCGGATGGAGGGCATGAACGCCTTCTTGGAGAAGCGCCCGCCGGAGTTCCGCGGGCGGTGAGCAGTTCGGTGCCGCAGGTGCTCGGCGTCGTCGGCGCCGGCACCATGGGTTCGGGCATCGCTCAGCTCGGATGCGCGGCAGGGCTCACGGTGCTGCTGCACGACCCCGCGGAGGAGGCGCTCGCGCGGGCCGCCGATCGCGCGCGGGCCGGGCTGACCAAGTGGATCGAAAAGGGCCGCGCAAGCGAGGATGCGCCCGCACTGCTGAACAGCGTGAGCAGCCTGGAGGAGCTCGCGCCCTGCGGACTCGTCATCGAGGCGGCGCCCGAGCGGCTCGAGCTCAAGCAAGAGCTGTTTGCGCGGCTTTCGCGCGTGTGTGGGCCGGACGCGGCGCTCGCCACCAACACGTCCTCGATCCCGGTAACCGCGCTGGCGAGCGCGGCCGCCCGTCCCGAGCAGGTCGTCGGCATGCACTTCTTCAACCCGCCGCCGCTCATGGGCCTGCTCGAGGTGATCCGGGCAGACCAGACGGGAGAGGCCGCCCTGCGAGTCGCCCGCGAGGTCGGCGAGGCGATGGGCAAGCAGGTGATCCTGGCTGCCGACGGCCCCGGGTTTCTCGTCAACCGCTGCGGGCGGCCCTTCGGGGCGGAGGCGCTGCGGCTGGTCCAGGAGCGGGTCGCCACCCACGAGCAGGTCGACCGCGTCTGTCGCATCGGCGGGGGCTTTCGGATGGGCCCGTTCGAGCTCATGGACCTGGTCGGCATCGACGTGGGCCTGGAGGTCGCGATCTCATTCACCGAGCTCTCCTTCGGGGAGCCGCGCTGGAAGCCGAACCCGATCCAGTCGCGGATGGTCGCGGCGGGGCGGCTCGGCCGCAAGACGGGCCGCGGCTACTACGACTACGGGGAGGCCGGCGCCCACCGACCGGATGACCCCCAGCCGCCCGCGCCGGGCGGCGGGGAGGGCACGATGCTCGCCATCCTCGGCTCCGGCCCGCTCGCCGACGGCCTACGTGAGCGCGCGCGCTCCGCGGGCTATGACCTGCGCGAGGGCGGGCCGGCCGAGCTGGTGGTCGACGCGGGCGTGCGCGGCGCGAGAGAGCGGACCGGCGGGGCGCCCCTGCTTGCGCTCTGCGCTTCGTCGTCGCTCACCGCCCGGGGCGAGCCCGGCGCGATCGGCTTCCACATGCTGCCGCCGCTCGATGGCTGCGGGCTCGTCGAGCTGACCAAGCTGCCGAGCGCCCACTCCTTCGCCGCCGAGGCGGCGGAGAGCTTCTTCGCGCACCTGGGCTTCCTGACCGACTGGGTCGAGGACGCGCCGGGCCTGGTGCTGGGACGGATCGTCTGCCAGCTCGTGAACGAGGCCGCCTTCGCAGTCGGCGAAGGCGTGGGCTCGGCGAGCGACGTCGACACTGGGATGACGCTCGGGCTGAACCACCCGCGCGGCCCGGTCACCTGGGCCGATGCGATCGGTGTCGAGCACGTGCTCGCGGTGCTCGACGGCCTCTGGGAGGAGCGCCACGAGGAGCGCTACCGGGCTGCCCCGCTGCTGCGGCGCGCGGCAGTGATCCAGACGCCGCTTGGCTCCGAAAACTGAGATATGCAATCCGCCGCCAACACCACGACCAGCGGCCTGCTGGGACTCGCGCCCTCGCTGCCGCGGACCGAGCGCCTGCGCCTCACCCTGAGCGCGCTGGGCACCGCCGCCCTGACGCTGCTCGGCCTCCACCACCACTAGTCATCTAGCGCAGAACGTATTCTCCGCCCCCGTGGCCACGGCCGATCTGACCGTGCTCGCGCTGGGCCGCGAGGGCGCGAGCGCGAGCGAGTACATCGCCGAGATCCAGCGGCGCCTGGGCGCCCAGGACCGGGTGCGCTACCGCATGCACGCCATGGGTACGTCGCTCGAGGGCGCGACCGAGGACATCCTCGCGGTCGTGGGCGAGCTGCACGCGGTTCCCTTCGAGCAGGGCATACCGCGTGTGTACACGGTGCTCAAGCTGGACGAGCGCCGCGACCGCCCCGACCAGACGCTCGAGGACAAGGTGCGCTCGGTCGAGG
>JBEVKF010000035.1:0-14776 GCA_040509755.1 Thermoleophilaceae bacterium
GCGTTCTTCGCCTACAGCCACGCATCGCTGCCCAACCAGCTGAGCCGCCAGCAAGCCCGTGGGCTCGAGCTCGACCTGTTCGGAGATCCGCAGGGCGGCCTCTACGCCAACCCGCTCCTGCGCCGGCGGCTCGCCGCCGGCCCTCTTCTAGACCCCGAGTGGCAGCGGCCGGGCATCAAGGTCCTTCACACCGAGGACCTCGACTACAACAGCTCCTGCGTCCGGCTGGTGACCTGCCTGCGCCTCGTGAGGCGCTCGTCGCGTGCGAATCCCGAGCACGTTCCGCTGCTGGTGATGCTCGAGCTCAAGGCAACCGACCCGATTGCCGGGCCCCTGGGCGGGGTTGCGGTTCCGCCCTGGAACCGATCAGCGCTCGCCGGCCTCGACAAGGAGATCCGCTCGGTATTCAGCGCAGGCGAGCTGATCCGTCCCGACGACGTGCGCCGGCCCGGGCTCACGCTCGAGCGGTCGGTGCTCCGAAAGGGCTGGCCGGCGCTCAGCCGGGCGCGCGGCCGGGTGGCGTTCCTGATGGACAACGATCCCGGCCCGATCAGCGCCGCCTATACCGCCGGGCGCCCCAGCCTCCAGGGGCGCGTGCTGTTCACCAACGCACGGCCGGGCAGCCCCGACGCCGCATTCGTCAAACGCAACACGCCGACCGGCGCGAACCTCGCGCAGATCAAGGCCCTGGTCCGGAAGGGGTACCTGGTCCGGACGCGCTCGGACGAGCCGCTCGCGACGGTCCTCTCCGAGGACATGACCCGGCTGCGGGCCGCCCTGGCCAGCGGAGCGCAGCTCGTGTCGACCGACTTCCCCGAGGTGGGCATGAGCGCGCGCTATGACAGGGACTACGTGGCGGCCCTGCCGGGGGGCGGCCCGGCTCGGTGCAACCCGGTGATCAGGCCGCGGCCATGCCGCGGCCCTGAGCTCGAGCCGTAGAGCCCGGCCTGCTGACGCACGACCCGACAAGGGGAACCACCGGCGCCCCGCCGGCAATCGCGCCGGCTAAGGGTGTCAATTCAGGGATCCGAATCAGGGACTTTCCCCGTGGAGCCGCGACGGGATTCGGCGCATCATCGCCGCACGTTCCGATCGAGATGCCAGGAGGCATGAAGTGGCTACCTATCTCTACCGACTCGGTGGTTGGGCCTTTGACAATCGCCGCAAGGTCCTGTGTGGCTGGCTGGTGGTGCTCGCTCTCGTAATAGCGAGCGCCACTGCGTTCAGCGGCACGTTCTCAAGCAAGTTCGAGGTACCGGGCACCGAATCGCAGCGCGCCCAGGACCTGCTGCATGAGAGGTATCCGGGCGCCGGCGGAGCCTCCGCACGCGTCGTCTACGTCGCTCCGGAGGGCGAGAAGCTCACCGATCCGGAGAACAAGGCTGCAGTCATGGAGTCGGCGGAACGGGCCGGCAAGGCCAAGGACGTCGCGCAGGTGGTCGACCCGTATACCGCGAAGGCGATCAGCAAGGACGGCCGCATCGGCTACGCAGATGTGATCTATCCGATGCCCGCCGACGAGGTCGACGATGCGGCCCGTGAGGAGCTGGAGAAGAGCGCGGAACCTGCCGCGGCGGAGGGCATGCAGGTCGAGTTCGGTGGCGGGCTGGTAACCGAGGAGCACAAGTCCACTGCCGAGCTGCTCGGCATCATGGTCGGGTTCCTGGTCCTGGCTATTACGCTCGGGTCGATGATTGCCGCCGGGCTGCCGCTGCTGACCGCTCTGATTGGTGTTGGCATCTCCGTTACCGCGGTCACCGCGCTCACCGCCGTGTTTGAGCTGACCGAAACGGCGACAACGCTGGCGACGATGCTCGGACTCGCCGTCGGCATCGACTACGCGCTGTTCATTCTCGCCCGCCATCGCCAGAACGTCGGCGACGGTCTGGAACCACGGGAGGCTGCCGCTCAGGCGACCGGCACAGCCGGCAGCGCAGTGGTGTTCGCCGGCATGACCGTGGTCATTGCGCTGGTCGGGCTGATGGTGGTCCAGATCCCGTTTCTGACCGTGATGGGGCTCGCCGCGGCGGGCGCCGTGATCATTGCCGTCCTGATCGCGACGACGCTGCTTCCGGCGATGCTCGGCTTCGCTCGCAACCGGGTCACGCGGCAGAACCGCGTGCTCACGTTCCGTCCCCGCCGGCGGGGTGCCGGCCGGGAGACGGCAAGCGTGCGCTATGCGCGCTTCGTGACTCGCCGGCCACTGGCAGTCGTGATCGCCTGCCTGGCGCTGCTGCTGGCGGTCGCCGTGCCTGCTGCGCACATGAAGCTGGGCCTGCCGGATGGCGGCTCGAAGCCGACCGACAACACCGAGCGCAAGGCCTACGACCTCCTGACCGAGGGCTTCGGCGCCGGCTTCAATGGTCTTCTCACCGTGGTTGTCGATGCTCCGGACGCAACGGAGGAGCAGCAGAAGCAAATCGCGACCGAGGTTACGGACACCCTGGAGGAGACTCCGAACGTGGTCGCAGTTTCGCCGCCCCACCAGAACGAGAAGGGCGACGTGACGATCTCGATGGTCACGCCCAAGACCGGTCCGGCCTCCGACGAGACCGCGGACCTGGTCGCCTACATCCGCGAGGGTGCCAAGGAGATCCCCGAGAAGTACGGCATCAACGCGTACGTCACCGGAACCACGGCGCTCAACATCGACACCGCCGAAACGTTGGCTGCGGCGTTGCCGAAATACGTCGCCGTGGTGGTCGGCCTGGCGCTGCTGTTGCTCATGGTGGTGTTCCGTTCGGTGCTGGTGCCGCTCAAGGCGGCCGCCGGCTTCCTGCTGAGCATCGGCGCGGCGATGGGGGCAACCGTCTGGATCTTCCAGGACGGAAACCTGGCCGACCTGTTCGCCGTCGCGCACGCGGGGCCGATCGTCAGCTTCCTACCGGTGCTGCTGATCGGGATCTTGTTCGGGCTCGCGATGGACTACGAGGTGTTCCTCGTGTCGCGCATGCGGGAGGCCTACGTCAAGTCGGGCAATCCCCGCGAGGCGGTCGTGACGGGCTACGGCCAAAGCGGCCGCGTGGTCACTGCCGCGGCGGTGATCATGACCGCCGTCTTCGGGGCGTTCCTGCTCGACCCGGACCCCGTGGTCAAGTCGATCGGGCTGTCGCTGGCGATCGGGGTGCTGGCCGACGCCTTCATCGTGCGCATGACGCTCGTGCCCGCCGTGATGGCGCTGCTCGGACACACCGCCTGGAAGCTGCCGCGTCGGCTCGAGCGAGTCGTGCCCGACCTGGACGTCGAAGGGGAGCAGCTCATGGAACGCCTGCAGCCCTCCCCGGCCCACGCCTAGGCGCGGTTCCAACAACGAAACGCCGGCGCCCGCCCACTCGGCGGGCGCCGGTCGTTCAGTGCGGCTCTCCGGATGCTTCGCGCTCGCGCCTGTCGCGCTCCATCGCGCGGGCGACCTCCGCGCGCGACGAAGCACCGAGCTTGTTGAAGACGTTGCGCAGGTGCGACTCGATCGTCTTCTCGCTGAGGAAGAGCTGGGCGGCGATCTCCTTGTTCGTCATCCGCTCCATGATCAGGTCGCTGACCTCTCGTTCGCGCTTTGACAGCGACTCGACCCCCGAGTCGCCGGCCGCCGCCGGTCCGCGCACCTCGGTGCGGGCGCGGAGCTTGCGCAACTCACGCCGCGCCATGTCGCGCATCCGCACGGAGCCGCAGGCGTGGAGCTCACGCTCGGCCTCCCGGAGCACCTCGATCGCACGCGGGCGGTCGCCGGCCGCGACCAGCACCTGCCCGAGCAGGCTGCGTGAGCACGCGACCTGGAACCAGGCTCCGATCGCCGCGCCCGCCGCGATCGACTCGTCGGCCGCGCGGGCCGCGCCGGCGGTGTCGCCGCTTGCGAGCTGAACGGCGGCCCGCGTGCGCGCGGCCAACGCCGTCGGCAGGCGCAGGTCCACCTCGGCGGCGGATTGCTCCGCGCGGCTTGCGATCGAGCCGGCCGCCTCGGGGTTCCCGAGCGCCAGCTCGACCAGGGCGAGGTTCTCCCAGTTGAAGTAGCGCTCAGCCGGCACCCAGTTCTGCAGCTCCTCCCCGGCGACCTCGCGCATCATCCGCAGCGCCTTATCGAACTCGCCGAGCTCGAAGCTGGCCAGCGCCCGCGCCCAACCCGCCCCTCCACCTGACGCGGGCATCGTGCCGCCGGAGATCCGTCCGCCCACACGAACGCTCTCGTCGCTCGCGGCGATCGTCCCGTCGAGATCGCCGGCGAAGTAGCAAGCCCAGGCGAGCTCACACAGCGACCAGAACTCGAAGTGCGGGTTTGCCGACAGTTGCGCGATCTCGAGCGCGGTCGCGCTGATCTCCTGCGCCTCGGCGAGCCGACCCTGCATCTCGAACGGGTAGCCCCGCAGCAGCATCAAGGGAACGAGCAGCCGTCCCTCGCCAGTCGCTCGGGCGATCGAGACCCCGCGCTCGGCGCGTGCGATGGCGTCGTCGTAGTGCTCGAGGTAGGTCTCCGCCCAGCCGAGGTAGTAGAGCGTCTCGAGCCTGTTCGCGAGCTCCCCGTCATCCATGCGCTCGATCTGTTCGAGCGCCTCCGCGCGATGTGCGCGGGCGGCCGCGATCCGGGCCGCCGCGGCCTCGCCCAGGGCCAGCGCGGATGCGGCCATCGCGATCAGGCCGCGGTCCGTGAGTCCGCGCGCGGTCTCGAGCGCCGCCTCGCCCATCTCGAAGGTCTGTGCGAAGTCGCGCTCGTAGAGGCCGTCGACCGCCAGCTCGATCTGAAGTGCCGCGGCCTCGGGGGTGCTGCGGTCGGGCAGCTCCTCCCAGGCCCGCAAGAGCCGGCGGTGGGCATCCTCGTGCCGCCCGTGCCAGTGCTCAACCGAGGCGCAGAGGGCGGTCAGCTCGACGCGACGCATCCGGGACTCGGCAGGCAGCAGCTCGGTCGCCTCCAGCAGAGCGGTGCGGCAACCCTCGAACTCGCCAAGCGATCGCTGCGCCGAAGCAAGCGCCACCCGGATGTCGACCTGGCGCTCCGCGTCGCCGCCCGGCAGCAGCCGCAGGGCCGCCTCGAACCAGCGTGCGGCAGCGGCCGGCGCCCGCGCAGCGGCGGCCCGCCCGGCTGCGAGCAGGACCTCGATCGCCTCCTGGTCTCCCTGCTTCGCCGACTGCTCGATGTGGTGCGCCTGCTCGGCCGCGTCGGCGCCCCGGGCAGCGAGGATCTCCGCCGCCCTGGCGTGGGCGGCGAGCCGCCAGCCCCCGCCGGTGGACTCATAGACGCCCCGGCGCACAAGCGGGTGGCGGAAGCCGAAGCGGCGGGGGACGTCGGTCGGGCGGACGAAGTCGAGGGCGAGCAGGTCATCGAGCGCGGCGAGGCCCTCGGGCTCGGATAGCTCGGCGATCGAGGTCGCCAGGTCTGGCTCGAACGGCTCGCCCGCGACTGCGGCGGCGTCAAGGAAAATGCGCGACTGCGCAGACAGAACTGCGAGCTCGGCTGCGAGCGCGGCGGCGACGGCTGCCGGCACCCCGGCATCGCCCCCGGCCGTCCGCCCCTGCGGGGCCCGCGACAGGCCTACCGCGCCCGCGGAGCGCCCGAGCTGCTCGAGGTAGAAAGGATTACCCCCGGCGTGGCTGTAGATCGCCGCCACAACGCGCGCGTCGTCGCTGTCGAGCAGCTGTGCGGCCTCGATCTCGCTCAGCTGCCCGAGCTCGAGCCGCGTCACGGGCGGGCCCGCCAGGGCCGCCGACAGCCGCTCTGCCGCCTTGCCGCGGCGAAAGCCCAGCGCGAGCAGGACCGGGGCGGCCGGCGGCCGGCGGACGAGCGTGGCGATCAACTCGATCGAGGCCCCGTCGGTCCACTGGAGGTCGTCGAGCACGAGAACGAGTGGCCGCTCGTCGGCGATCAGCTCGAGCAGCCGCCTAACCGCGCGGTGCGCCTCGTAGCGCTCGTCCGCGAGCGCTGTGGCTGGGCCGCCCGAGCCTCTCAGGGACGGCAGAACCCGGCCCAGCTCGCGCTCGAGGCCGGAGTCCCAAGAATGGTGGTCGTTCAGGTCATGCGAGGCGACGTAAGCATCGAGCGCATCGACGAAGGCGCCGAACGGGAGGTCGCGCTCGAACTCCGCTGCGGCGCCGGAGAGGACAACGTGCCCCCGCGCCTCCGCGCGCCCGCGCAGCTCAGCGAGCAGCCGCGTCTTGCCGATGCCCGGCTCTCCCTCGACCGTCAGGCAGGCCGCCTCGCCCCCGTCCAGCGCTTGAAGCACCTGCTCGAGGCGTCCCAGCTCAGTCTCGCGCCCGACCACCGACTGCGAGTCCACCGTGCCGGCGAGGATAACCCGTACAGCGCTCCTTTTCAGGGTTCCGGCGGGCGCTGCCGCAGGTGCTCGCAGATACCCTCGAGGTGTGAGACTCGACCAGACCAGCGACCTGTGGTGGAAGAACGCGATCGTCTACTGCCTCGACGTCGAGACCTACCTCGACTCGGACGGCGATGGGGTGGGCGACTTCAGGGGCCTGATCGGGCAGATCGACTACCTGGCCGGGCTCGGCGTTACCTGCCTGTGGCTGATGCCCTTCTACCCGTCGCCCAACCGTGACGACGGTTATGACGTCAGCGACTACTACGGGGTCGATCCGCGCCTCGGGAGCCTCGGCGAGTTCGTCGATTTCGTGCGCACCGCAAACGACCGCGGCATCAAGGTGATCGTGGACCTCGTGGTCAACCACACGTCGGACGAGCACCCGTGGTTCGAGGAGGCGCGCGGCGATCGCGACTCGCCCAAGCGCTCCTGGTACGTATGGCGCGACGAGCCCTCCGACGAGCCGAAGGGGATCTCGTTTCCGGACAAGGAGACGAGCAACTGGGAAAAGGACAAGACCTCCGGCCAGTACTACCTGCACCGCTTCTACCGCTTCCAGCCGGACCTCAATGTCGCCAACCCGGAGGTGCGCGACGAGATCGCGAAGGTTGTCGGCTTCTGGCTCCAGGTGGGGGTGGCCGGCTTTCGCATGGATGCAGTGCCCTTCATGCTCGAGCTCGACGGGATCGCCGAGCAGGTCGACGGAGACCCGCACGACTGGCTGCGCAGCCTGCGCGCCTTCGCCGGGCGCCGGCGCGGCGAGGCGATGCTGCTCGGCGAGGTCAACACCGGCCTCAAGGACCTCGCGCGCTTCTTTGGCGACGAGGACGGCGACCAGCTCAACATGCAGTTCGCCTTCCTGCTCAACCAGAACCTGTGGCTGTCGCTCGCGCGCGAGGAGGCCGAGCCGCTGGAGGGCGTGATCCGCAGCCTGCCCGACCCGCCGCCTGACAACGCCTGGGCCACCTTCCTGCGAAATCACGACGAGCTCAGCCTGGACAAGCTGACCCAGCCCCAGCGCGAGGAGGTCTTCGCCGCCTTCGGACCCGATGACGGCATGCAGCTCTACGGCCACGGGCTGCGCCGGCGCACCGCGGCGATGCTCGGCGGCGACGGCCCGCGCCTGCGCATGGCGTGGAGCCTGATGCTCTCGCTGCCCGGCACGCCCGTGCTCTTCATGGGCGACGAGATCGGGATGGGGGAGAACCTGGACATCGCCGACCGCATGAGCGTGCGCGTGCCCATGCAGTGGTCGGACACAGAGAACGGCGGCTTCTCGACCGCGGATCAGAAGCAGCTCGTGCGCCCGCTCACCGCCGGTCCCTTTGGCCCGAAGCGGGTGAACGTCGAGGCGCAGCGGCTCGATCCCGATTCGCTCCTGAACTGGATGGAACGGCTGATCCGCCGGCGCAAGGAGATCCCGGAGCTCGGCTGGGGGACGAGCACGCTGATCGAGACCGGCGCGCCTGCGCTGTTTGCCCACCGCTGCGAATGGCAGGGATCGACCGTGATCGCGGTGCACAACCTGTCGGGGCACAAGGCCAAGGCGACCATCGAGCTCGGCCTGGGCAAGGGCGAGAAGGCTCGGATCGAGGATCTGCTCGAGCCACGCGAGCACAAGGCCAATCGCGACGGGACGCTCGACATAGAGCTTGACGGCTACGGCTACCTGTGGCTGCGCTACAGCCAGCCGCGCCTGCGGAAGTAGGCGACCATGCCCACGAGCACGCAGACCATGCCGCCGATGATTCCCCAGAAGGCCGCGACGCTGCCCGCGAAGGGGAAGGCGACGTTCATTCCGAAGATGCTCGCGAACAGGGTCAGCGGCAGGATCACCACGCTGAAGGCCGTGAGCACGCGCAGCACCTCGTTCACGCGGTGGGAGAGCACCGATTCGTTGGTGTCCTCGAGCGCCTCCACGACCTCCTTGAAGTTCTCGAGCATGTCCCAGATGCGCTCCGACGCGTCGACGATGTCGTCGAAGTAGACCTCGAGATCCTCGGCCAGGTAGCGCTGCTTGGTGCGCTCCAGGTCGCGAAGGACGGCGCGCTGCGGGCGGATCACCTTGCGGAAGTTGATGATCTCCTGCGTGGAGTTGGAGAGGTCGCGCACGACCTCGTCGGCGAGGCCCTCGAAGATGTCCTCCTCGAGGCGCTCTAGCTTGTTTCCGATCTTGCGCAGCATCGGGAAGCAGTAGTCGAAGGAGTCGTCGACGATCTTGTAGAGCAGGTAGCCCGACCCCTTGGACAGCATCGCGTTGCGGACCTCCTGGGAGGAGCGGCAGCGCTCGAAGAGGTACTCCACCGGCGGCAGCGGAGAGTTGGGCAGCGTGATGAGGAAATCGGGGCCGATGAAGATGTCGAGCTCGGCGGCGTTCAGCCGCCCGACGGTCTTGTCGTACACCGGGAAGTGCAGGACGATGAACAGATAGTCGGGGTACTCGTCGATCTTCGGCCGCTGGTTTCGCGACAGGACGTCCTCGTAGTCGAGCGGGTGGAACTCGAAGTGCTCCTCGAGCCAGGCCCGGTCTACGGAACCCGGACGCTCGATGTTGATCCAGCGCAGGCCGTCTGACTCGACGACCTCGACATTCGGCTCAGCCTGGGCTGCCTGGCTCGACGCGCCGTCCGCCAGCGCACGCGCCCGTGCGCGCGCCGAGCGCCTGATACGGGGCTTGAAAAGGCTCGGCATGGGATCTGAGCGGGTCGTCCAGCGCGTTCACAGGGATGATTCTACTTGCGGGGGTCGCTATCCTTTCCCGCACACATAGCCGTTGCATCGAGAGGGGTGGAGGGACATGGCCCGGTGAAGCCCCGGCAACCGCCTCCGGTCGTAGTACGACCGGAGGAACGGTGCCAATTCCATCGAGATGTGATCGGACGCCTCCATCAGGTCTCCGTCACACAGCGACGGAGGCTTTCAAATTGAAAGGGGCGTTCATGGCTGTCCAGGCATTGTCCTGCAAGGAGTGCGGTAGCGAGTACGAGTTGGAGGCGCGCTACGTGTGCGAGCGCTGCTTCGGGCCGCTCGAGGTGAAGTACGACCTCGGCGCGTTGGACGCCGAGACGGTCAAGCGGCGGATCCAGGCGGGGCCCCAGAACCTGTGGCGCTACGCCGACTTCCTGCCGTTCGCCCAAGCGCCGCGCAGCGCGCTGCCTGCGGGCTGCACGCCGCTCCTGCGGGCCACACGCCTGGCCGAGCGGCTCGGTCTGCGCGAGGTCTGGGTCAAGAACGACGCCGCCAATCCGACCCACTCCTTCAAGGACCGGGTTGTCACGGTGGCGCTCGCAAAGGCCCAGGAGCTCGGCCTCGGGGTGGTGGCCTGTGCCTCGACGGGGAACCTTGCCAACGCCGTGGCCGCGCACGCCGCGGCGGCGGGTCTCGACTCCTATGTGTTCATACCGGCCGATCTCGAGGAGCAGAAGATCCTCGCCACGGGCGTCTACGGAACCCAGCTCGTGACGGTGCGCGGCAACTACGACGACGTCAACCGGCTCTGCACCGAGCTGTCGGCCGAGCGCGATTGGGCCTTTGTGAACGTCAACGTGCGCCCCTACTACGCCGAGGGCTCAAAGACGCTCGCCTACGAGATCGCCGAGGCGCTCGGCTTCGAGTTGCCCGATCGCGTGGTCGCGCCGGTGGCCTCCGGGTCGCTGTTCACCAAGATCGCGCGCGGGTTCGACGAGTGGCGCGAGATCGGGCTGGTGTCGGGCGAGTCACCGGTCATGAACGGCGCGCAGGCGGACGGCTGCTCGCCCGTGGCGCACGCGTTCGAGGAGGGCTGGGATGTCTGCAAGCCCGTCAAGCCCTCCACGATCGCCAAGTCGCTCGCCATCGGCAACCCGGCCGACGGTCCGTACGCGCTCGAGCTGGCGCGGCGCACGGGCGGCTCAGTGGAGTCCGTCAGCGACGAGGAGATCCGGGCGGGCATCCGGCTGCTGGCCGAGACGACCGGGGTCTTCACGGAGACGGCCGGGGGCACGACCACGGCACAGCTCGCAAAGCTTGCGGCGAGCGGCGCGATCGACCCCGATGAGCGCGTGGTTCTCCTGATCACCGGCGAGGGCCTGAAGACCCTCGACGCGGTGCGCGGCACGTTCCAGACGCACGAGATCGACGCGAGCGTGGAGTCGTTCGAGGCCACGGTGCCGGTCGCGGCGGCGGCATAGCCGGCCCGCTCGGCTGGGCTAGTATCTCGACCCGCATGAGCGTGACAGTCAAGATCCCGACACAGCTGCGCAGCGTCACCGGAGGCGACGGCGAGACGACGGTCGAGGGAGCCACGACCGTCGGCGAGGTGCTCGACGGGCTCTATGACCGCTTCGACGGACTGCGCGACCGGATCGCAGAGGACGGCGACCTGCGCCGCTTCGTGAACGTCTACGTCGGTGGGGAGGACATCCGCTTCCTCGACGGCCTGGACACCTCGGTCGAGGACGGCGACGAGGTAACGATCCTGCCCGCCGTCGCGGGCGGCTGAACACCCTCGTCACCGGGGCCCAGGGGTTCCTGGGCTCCTGGCTCGCGCAGCGGCTGCTCGACGAGGGCCGCGCCGTGGTCGCGCTGCGCCGTGACGTGGAGCCCGACTCTCGTTTTCGTACCGAGGGGATCGAGGACCGGTGCATCGTGGCGATGGCCGACCTGACCGACCACGACGCGCTGGTGCGCGTGCTCAACGAGCACGAGGTGGGGGAGGTGTTCCACCTTGCGGCGCAGACGATCGTGAGCACCGCCAACCGCTCGCCGCTTGCGACCTGGGAGGCCAACGTGCGCGGGACCTGGAGCCTGCTCGAGGCGTGTCGCTCGCTCGGGACGGTGCGCAAGATCGTCGTGGCGTCCTCGGACAAGGCCTACGGGGACCATGTCGAGCTGCCCTATCGCGAGGACTTCGCGCTCCAGCCGCGCTACCCCTACGACACCTCGAAGGCGTGCGCGGACCTGATCGCGCGCTCGTATGCACACACCTATTCGCTGCCGATCGCGGTCACCCGGCTGGCGAACATCTACGGGCCGGGCGACGTGAACTGGTCGCGCCTCGTGCCGGACACCGCGCGCGCTCTCGCGGCCGGGGAGCGCCCGGTCATTCGCTCCGATGGAACGCCGGAGCGCGACTACCTGTACGTGGAGGACGCCGTCGACGCCTACCTGGCGATCGCCGCGTCGCTCGACCGCCCGGCGTTCCACGGCCGCGCCTGGAACGCCGGCTGGGGGCAACCGGTCAAGGTGGTCGATCTGGTTCGAACCCTGATCGCCGTTTCGGGGGTGGCCGTGGAGCCCGACCTCCACGGGACGGGCACGCCGCACGGCGAGATCGACCGCCAGTACCTCGATTCGAGCGCGATCCGCGCGGAGCTCGGCTGGGAGCCGCGCTGGGAGCTGGCCGAGGGGCTCCGGGCGGCGTGGGAGTGGTATCGCCGTCACCTGGGCGGGTGACCGCCCAGCGGTAGAGGCCTGGAGGCCGATCTTTGGACATCCGGCGGTATCCCTCCGGGCCAGGAAACGTCAAAATCCCAGCAATGGCGCAACCCCGGATCAAGCGTTACGCCCTGGTGCCCGAGAGCGACAGGGCAGGCGTGCGCAGCTTCCAGCTTGCGCGCGTGGCGTCCGGATCCCATCCCGCGCTGGTCGCCGGGCGCCTGGAGCGGATGGAGGAGATCGCGGAGCTCGACCGGGCGCGCGAGGACAACGGGGCGCCGCCCCGCCCGCGCTGAGGCCTCGTTGTCGAGTTAGCGGGCGCTGGGACCGCTAACTCGACGATGGACGATGAGTTGAACCGCGAACATCAGTCTCCAATGTGGATCCGGCGGACTAGGAGACCCAATGTCGTTGAGAGATGGGCGCGTGGCAACGAGGATCCCTGTGCGGGACCTCGCCCGAGCGCGGCAGTTCTACGCCGAGAAGCTCGGCCTCGAGCCCAGCGAGGCGCGGCCGGGCGGCCTGCTCTACCGCGGTGCGAGCGGCGAATTTGCGCTGTTTGAATCCACCGGGGCGTCGGCGGGCACGTTCACCCAGATGGGGTGGGATGTCGACGACATCGAGGCCACGGTCGCCGAGCTGAAGGATCGCGGGGTGGTGTTCGAGGAGGTCGACGTCCCCGGGCTCGAGACGGTTGAGGGAATCGCCGAAGTGGCCGGCAACTATCCCAGCAAGGGCGGCAAGGGAGAGCGGGCCGCGTGGTTTCGCGACATCGACGGCAACATGCTCGGGGTCGGCCAACGTATTGACTGACCCCCAACTTGACCGAGCCCATGCCGTCCTCCCGCTCCATCGTGCGCACGTATCTCGTGCTCATGCTCGGCAACACACTCGCGGCCTCATTCATCTGGGGCATCAACACGATCTTCCTGCTGGACGCCGGGCTCTCGAATCTCGAGGCCTTCGCGGCGAACGCCTTCTTCACCGCGGGGATGGTGATTTTCGAGGTGCCGACCGGGATCGTCGCCGACACCGTCGGACGGCGAGCCTCGTACCTGCTCGGCACAGTCACGCTGAGCGCGTCGACATTTCTCTACGTGCTGCTGTGGCAGGTTGAGGCGCCGTTCTGGCAGTGGGCGGCCGTGTCGCTTCTGCTCGGGCTCGGCTTCACCTTCTTCTCCGGCGCGGTCGAGGCGTGGCTGGTCGATGCCCTGGTCGCGACGGGCTTCACGGGCGAGCTTGAACGGGTCTTCGGCCGCGGCCAGGTCGTGAGCGGCGCGGCCATGCTCTCGGGCTCGGCCGCGGGCGGATTCATTGCCCAGCACACCAGCCTCGGAATCCCGTTCGTCCTGCGCGGGGCCGTCCTGATCGTGATGTTCGCCGTCGCGTTCCGGCTCATGCACGACATCGGCTTCAAACCCGCGAAGGGCGGCCCGCCGCTCGCGGAGATGAGAAAGGTGGCCTCCGCCTCGATCGAGTACGGCTGGCGGGTCCCGGCGGTCAAGTGGCTGATGGTCGAGGCGCTATTCACCGGCGGGGTGGGCTTCTACGCCTTCTACGCCCTTCAGCCCTACCTGCTGGAGCTGTACGGCGACCCGGAGGCCTACCAGATCGCGGGGCTCGTGGCGGCGATCGTGGCCGGCGCACAGATCCTCGGCGGCTTTGCGGCACCCTTGATCCGCCACCTCTTTCGCCGCCGCACCTCCGGGCTGGTCGCGACCACGATCGTCAGCGTCATCTCGCTTGGCCTGATCGGGGTTGTCGAGAGCTTCTGGGCGGTGACCGGCCTGATCGTCGTCTGGGCGCTCATGTTCGCGGCCACCATGCCCATTCGCCAGACGTACATCAACGGCATGATCCCCTCGCGCCAGCGCGCGACGATCCTCTCCTTCGACTCGCTGATGAGCTCCGCCGGCGGGGTCTGGGCCCAGCCGGCGCTCGGCCGGGCCGCCGACGTGTATGGCTACGCGCCCTCCTACCTGATGAGCGCGGGCATTACGGTCTTCGCCCTGCCCTGCCTTCTGCTCTCAAGGCGTGAGAACGCCCCCGCCGACACCGTCGAAGTGATCGACTCGGATCCGGTCACAGCGCAGCGTTGAGCTCGCCGAGGAGCTCCCGGAGCTGGCGCATCTTTGCCTTGCCGAGCGCTCGGGTCCACTCGTCCTCCAACTCGGCGACGACCTCGCGGGCGATCGCGTAGATCTCCGCGCCGCGCGCCGTGGCGCGCACCAGCTTCGCGCGCCGGTCGCTCGGATCGGGGACTCGCTCGACGTAGCCGTGGCGTTCGAGGTGGGCGACGAGCTCGGCCATCGACTGCTTTGTGATCTGAGCCCGCTCGGCGAGGACGCTGACGCGGGTGCCGTCGTCGTCCAAGAACTGGAACACATTGCCGTGGGGCGGGCGGACCTCTGGATGCCCGCGCTCGTGGAAGCGCCGGTGGAGCACCGCCGTCCCTACGCGAAACGGTTCCCGCAGGAGGATCGCGAGGTTCGCAGGAGCCTCGCGCGAGCTGGTGTGGGGGAGACGGCTTGACATAGGACAGGAAGCCTGTCTAGTATAACCAACCATGAAGACAGGCAACCTGGCTATATCGGATCTATCAAACCACGAACCGCATATCAACGTCGGCGGAGACGAGCTCACGTTGCGGGTCACGAGCGATCAGAGCGACGGCGCGATCCTGGCGTTCGACGTCCGGATCCCCGCGGGTGGGGGACCGCCGCTGCTCCATCGCCATGGCGCGTTCGAGATCTACCGCGTGGAGCGCGGCGAGCTTGCGTTCTACCTCGAGGACAAGCACGGAGACGTGCAGCGGGCGGTCGTGCAGTCCGGCGCCGTCGTGGCGATTCCGGGCGGGCGCGAGCACACGGTTCGCAACGAGTCTGCCGACGAGGCGCGCGCGTTCGTCATGTTCGCTCCCGGTAGTGAGATGGAGTGCTTCGTTCGCGCCGCGGGCGAGCTGGGAGCGGATGGGGCTCCCGAGATCGAGGACGTTCTCGCTCTCGCTGACGCCCACCGCGTGACAATCACTCGTCCCCTGAGCAGGGTCGCATGAT
>JBEVKF010000036.1:0-14883 GCA_040509755.1 Thermoleophilaceae bacterium
GCACCGGTGAGGTTCGCCGTGACGAGCTCCGTCTCCTGGATGTACGCAAAATGGGTCTCGACTGTGAACTCGGGCAGGATTGCCACCAGCGCGATGACGGCCAGGACGAGGCCCCCGGAGAAAACGGCCTCCCCGGCATCCGCAGCCCATGCCAGCAAGAAGGACGCCCCGATCAGCCCGACTCCCAGACCCAGGGTCGCCAGCGCCACTGGAAGGGACGGGCCCGCGAGATGCACGAGCACCCCGAGACCGGCGCACCCGGCCGCGGCAAGAAGGTGGCCCTGCCACGCCTTGCCCCCGGTCGAGCGGCGTGAGGTCCTCGTCATCGCGCCCTCTTCGCGGTCAGCCGCGTCGACGTCTGCGTCGTCGTCCCGCCGCGCGAATGCGCGCTGACGGTGAGCCGATAGTCGCCGGGCCGAGTCGGGGTCCAGGCAAAGGCCACCCTGCCAGCGGGCCGAACGAAGCGCCAGGCACGAGCTGGTCCGGCGTCGCCTGCGATCCGAGCGACAGCCAGACCAGATCGGGCGACCCGGAAGGCGACACTGGACTCGCGCCCGACGGTCGCGACACGCGGCACGTGAAGCAGCGTCACCGCCGGAGCGGCCGCGCGACGGCCGCGCGCCACGTTGACCCTCATCGTGTCGATCGCCGTCTGGCCCTGGCGGCCCCGCACGCGAATCCGAATCACAGCCGGCCCCGCCGACGGCGGGGTCCACTCGATGAAGCCGATGCCGTGGCGAATGCGATAACGGCGCGTGAACGTCCCGGCCGGGGTCGAGATCTGAGCCAACTGGCTGAGCGCATGCGCCGCCTTGAACGAGAACCTGACTCGCCGGCCGACGACGGCGCGTTTCCGGGCGGTCGTGAATCGGATGGTCGGTCGCGGGCTCAGCACAGGGAACGCCGTGCTGTCGACCACAGTGCTTCCGTCCAGGCCGTCGACCTCGACGCGCACGCGAGCGGGGCCAGCAGCGGGCGGCACCCAGACAACGCTGCCCCAGCCCGCCTCAAGCGAGCGCTTCACGTCCTGGTGACCCGCGGACGACGTCATGGTGATGACTTCGCGTCGCGCGTTCTTCACACGGAAGCGGAGCTCAACCGGCGTCCCGACAAAGGGCCGTTCGGCCGGGCGCAGGACGCGGACGCGGGGCGGCCTGTGCAGCGCCTGTCGAACTGCGTCCTGGATGTTCGACCCAACTCCCGCGCGGCCGTTTATGTATGCCGTCACCCCGATTATCCGCGAGACGCCTGGCCCGCTCGCACCCTTGTACAGGCTCTGCAACTGAACGACGCCGCCTGGGAGAAACATGAGATGCGGTTCTCCGAGCGAGACCGTGTCGAGCGAATTCCTGTTCAGATCACGAAGCTCGAGATTCGTAAGACCAAGCAGGTTGCTGACGCGCGGTGTCTGGAAGACCAACCTGCTGACCTGAGCGGGTCCAAGGGTAATGGGGTCGCGCGGCAGGATCCGAGAGGCGAGGCGGGCGCGGCCGCGCTCGTCAACCCAACCATCGAGGGTCCCGACAAGGCTCTGTCGGCCGCGAGGGCTGTAGTTGGCGGTGAGGACGAGCCGCGGGCTTGTGTGTCCGGGCGGAGGCGAGAACTTGTACCCAGGCCGTGCAGTGCGACGGAGCTCGTCTTCGTCGTCCTCGTCGAACTGGATGTCTCCTGCGACGTCGATCGAGCCCGAAAGATTCGTCGGCGGCGACCAGACGTCGGAGTCACTCACGAACACTGCGGGTGAGGTGGTATGGAACCTTTCGTACGCGGTCGCCTGCGCCTCGAAGAGGTCGGCCGGGTAACGAAGCCGATGGCGAAGGTCGGCCGGCATCTCGTCCGATGGCCGGAACAGCGTCGGGAATGCCTCAGCCCATGCGAGTGCGAGGGGGTCGGACTCGTCGGTGAGGTACAGGCCGACCTTGCCGGAGAACGCATCTACGGTCGCCCGCACCGACGGGCGAACGTAGTTGACCGACCCCCGGCCCAGCTCGACACGCTCGGCATACGGATAGTCCTTGCTCGTGGTGTAGCCCTCGACGACGAAGACGATCCGGCCGTTCACGACGAGCGGCGTCGGATGCGCATCCCAGTGGATGAAGGGCGCCAGCGCGGTCAGCCGGTCGCGCACGTCGCGGTGTAAGAGGATCCGCGACCTGTCCGTTATCTCATCCGAGAGGAGGAGATCCTTGTTCTTGCGCTCAATCGCGAACGCGGCTCGACGCATCCAGCTCGACAGCGCTATTCCGGCGCTCCCGTCGTAGTGATAAACGGTCGTGTCCGCGCCGTCCGACGCAGGGATGTCGACCTCGGGACGGTGAGTGTCGACGAGGACCCACGGCGGTGACTTCGCGGGAAAGTGGCCGAAGTAGATACGCGGCTGGCGAATGTGAAGTCCCCGGTTGAGTAGCCGCGGCTGACCGTTCCGCTCGATCTCCGTCGCCGAGAACCGAGGGACACCGAGCCCGTGGGTGTACGCAAGACGGCCACTGGACCATGTGCGGCCGTCGCCGGTGACACGACTGAGGTCGAGCTCCCGCGGACTTGCGATCGTCACCTGTCGCCGCCTGCCGACCCGCAGGACGTCGACCGTCGGGTCCTCCGGATCGAAGTAGGGCGTATCGCTGACGAGGTCGCGCATCCTGGCGGAGATCACGCGGGTGTCCCAGACTGCGACGTTTGCGAGCCCCGCGCGAGCGCGCGCGACATCGGCTGCACTCACCCCTCCGGTTGCCGAGTACGGATGAACCTCGATCGCATCGAGTCCGAGTCCGCTTCTCGTCGCTGCTATCGACCGCTCCAGGAAGGGCTGTTCGCTGACGAGTGGATTCGGGTTGACACCGAAGCGCTGGACGAGAGCGGGCAGCCATGAAACGACGGAGATCAGCGCTAGGACGAGGACGACAGCCGGGACGCCGATCAACAACCTCGCCTGTCGCCGGTACCCCCTTCCCGCCACGAGCGGGGCCGCGACGCAGGCGAAGGCCACCACGATGGCCAGGCCCGACAGTGCGGCGAAACCGGGTGACCGGACGTGGACGTCGACGTATCCGGCACCCGCGAAGGAGTCGCTGGCGCCGGGGGACGGCTGGCCGAGCTCGAGGGCATACCGCTCCAGGCGAAATCTCCACGCAACTACGAGCAGGAACGCGGCAGCGATCGCGGCGAGGTGCACCTGGGCGTCGGGGGTCGCGTGAAACGGCTTGAGCTTGACCGCGCCGCGTACGCGATATACGACCGCGACCGACGCGGCCGCGACGCCGATGAGCCAGAGCAGAAGCCCCGACACTACGAGCTGGAACGGGAGCGAGAAGACGTAAAAGCCCACGTCTTTCCCGAAGATCGGATCCGCGACACCGAAGGGCTGGCCGTGGCGCCAGAGCAGCAGCGTTTCCCAGTGCCGTGCAGCCGGCGCCACGAAGAAGCTCGCCGAGACGAGCGAAGCAGCGACAACACGAAGGGTGACCACGCGCGTCCGGGCAACGTTGGTGCGTGAGAGCGCCACCGATAGGTTCGCCCCGACGAAGAGCGCAGCCGCGCCGGCGACCAGGAGCGCGAACTCGACCTTCGCCGCCACGACGCGATGGAAGACGTCCGGCTGCGCCAGCTCGTCGAACCAGAGTGCGTCGGGCAGGACCAGTGCCCACCCGTATGCGAGGAGGAGCGGCGGGCCCAGGACGAGGACGACGACTGTGGCTCGACCGCGGGGGCGGAGGAAGAACGGCCTCCGATCCGGCGCTGGGCCCTGGGGCAGTTGGCTCCGGCGGTGACCGTCAAACCGCCCATACTGCGAAAGGAACTCGTCTACTCCATGCCGACTCGGAACCCAGACGAGGCGACGTCCCCAAGGCTTCCTTCGCCCACGGAGCTCGCCGTCGCGCAAGAGCCTTCGAACCGTCTGAGGGCTCGTTCCGAGCGCATCGGCCGCCTGGGTGACCGTCAGGTCGTCCGACATCATTTAGACCGTCTCGCGCGGCTCTCCGAGGTGTAAGGGACCGGAAATCCGAGCTTTCCGAGTGGTGGGGCCGCGTGGGCTCTTCTTTCGCAAACTGGCATGCCCGTGCCACCGAGGATGCGCCGCGCCCGACCACTTGGTGAGCCGGGAAACCGACCAGTCGATCGGCGCCGAGGATCACTCGACTCATCACCTGAGCGCGCCTCCTCAGCTATCGCTGGCTACCCGCCGTCGTCCTGGGGCGGTGCGATAAGACGTTCAGTCCGCTCCCGCTGCGCGCGAGTTCCGGAAGCCGTCGCGGTGCCCTGCGGCGATGGGAACCCGCGTGGAGCACACGCTTACGGCTGTCGCCGGCCCTAGCCTGCGTCGAACTCGTCGGCTAAATCCCAGATCCGAATGTGGTCGGGCTCGAGCCGGACGATGACATCCGCGCCTCGGAGGGCCTCCGGGTCAGGCTCGGCTTCCTCATCGCCGGAGTACCTGGGCACGATGCGGCGCGCGATTTCGGGGACGCGTCGTCGATGAACTGTGCCGAGCCTCAGACCTCGTCGCCACGCAGCGGCGGTTCGGACTCGGCCACCAAGATCGTCGCTCTGGGGTCGCGCCGCAGATGCCGAGCCTTCACATTCTGCGTCCCGATCACCACATTGAATGCGCCCTCGCGCCACTCGTGGCAGACGGGAGAGAGCAAGACGGTTCCGTCGACCCTGAGGGTGGCCAACACCGCCACCCCCGGCTCGTCGAGGAAGCTGCCCCAGTCCTCAACGGACAGGTTCGCCCGCACGGGCCCAGCGTATCGGGGGTCTGCACGTTGATTCAGCAACGCGGCGCCTCCGAGCCGCCACCGCCTCTCGCTCCGCGAGAGTTCCGGCACTCGCCCGCTCGACGCAAGCGAGCGGTCCGCAGTGTCGCGTCCCAGCGACCCGCTAGCCCGCGCTCCTATGTCGCTTCCGTCGGCAAGCGGACGTCCACGCGCACCTGGGCTGGGCCGCTGGTTGTCAAGCACAGCAGGCGCCTCGGGGTGACATCGGAGACTGCTCCGTTTCGCGCGAAGCAGCAGTCCGCGTCCGGTGCAGGCCGACTTAGTCGGCTGGCTGGGGCCCCTGAGTGGGCAGCAGGGCGTGGCCGTCGACGACGGCCGCTGCGATGTCCACGAGCTTGAGGTTCGCGATTCGCGACTGATTGCGCAGCATGTCGAACGCAACTTGACCACCCACAGAGTGGCGCTCCATCAGGATCCCCTTGGCACATTCGATCGTCGCCCGGCGACCGAACGCCCCCTCCAGGTCGTGGAACTCGGCGAAGCGACGCAGAACGATGTCGATGTTGTTCTGAAGGTCGGCGGGGTTGCCGTCGGTGATGTAGGCGAACACCCCGCGCTTTGACGCCTCGCGGACGAAGTCGGGATCAGGAGCGTGGATCAGCACGATCACCGGGCACGCGGCCTCCTGGACGATCCTCTCGATCAGGACCAGCGCGTGCTCCGAGCTCGCCCCGAGCCCCACGAGCGCGACATCTGGGCGCTCCCGGGCGGTGACCGCACCGACCTCGTCCACCTCGACCGAGCGAGCGATCACCTCGTGGCCGAGCGAGGCCACGATCGGGACGACGAGCTCGAGCCGGTCACGTCGTTCGTTCGCTATCAGAACGCGCAGATGCTCTGTCTCACGGTAGGTCATGATCTCGATGGTCTTACTGAGGGTCTTCCCGTATCCGGTGCTATGGTCACACGGCGCTCCGCCTCACGAGCCTGGCGGAGCCGATCCGGCTCCAACCCCTTGGCCGGCCCTAAAGCGTCGGGTTCGCCCGACGTGGAACGTCATTCAAGGAGCGGAGCATGTCGATCTCCTCGTCAGACCAGTCGAATTGCGCCGCGGCGCGTGCGGGCGAACCGCGGAACGGTCATCCCGCTCGGCCCTTGAGCTCTTCCCTGGGGAGTCCGACAGGTGTCTGCGCGCCGTTCCCGATTTACGACAAGAGCCGCTTGACGATCGTGAGTGGGACAAGCGCGTGGCCGGTGAGGCGAGACATCAGGAGGTGATCGAGGCGAGCTTCGATCGCGCTGAGGCCTGCGCACGTGTGGGCGATCTCGAGCAGGCGGTTCTCGACCGCGCTGCCACGCTCAGCGGTGGTCTGCCGCCGGCGTACCTCGCGCTCGGCGCGCACACTGGGCGTTGAGTACAGCGGTGCGGCTCAGGCCGACAGGCGGCGATCGGGATGCACGTGGCTCCAGCGGGCTGCAGGGCGCATAGTGATGGGACGGCGACCTGATGAGTCCTCTTCAAGCGCGGCTCGAACTGCCCCGGCGGAAAACCTTGTGTTCGAGCTAGCTCCGGGACCGACGGCCGGCAGCGCAGCTAGGCGCGAGCTACTCGCCGGCAACGGGACATTGCCGAGTTCCGTCCGTGACGATGTGCTTCTGCTCGTGACCGAGCTCGTCTCGAACGCCGTGCGCCATTCGAGCGCGGGACCCGACGGGCTCGTGCGTGTAGAGCTCCGGCGAGGGCCCGACGCCCTTCGGGTCGCAGTCTCTGACGAGGGCGCTGGCTTCACAGCGGACGCTCCGCTCGAGTCGAACGAGGCTGGTGGATGGGGCCTTGCGCTCGTCGATCGGATCGCGGATCGGTGGGCGGTCGCCCCGATCGGGTCAGGCACCTGTGCTTGGTTCGAGATCGCATACGAGCGATGAGCCGCCGCTCCGTCGCGGCGCTTCTCCGCGAGATCGCGGCGCTAAGGCAGGAGATCGGCGAGCTCGGTCGACTGGCCCGAACGGATCCACTGACCGGACTGGCAAACCGGCGCGGGTGGGATGAGCAGCTTGATCGCGAGCTCGCGCAGGCGCGACGCTCCGGCCGCCCCGTCTCCGTAGCGCTGCTGGACCTCGACGACTTTAAGGGCTTCAACGACGCCGGAGGCCACCAAGCCGGCGACCGGCTACTGGTGGCAGCGGCCGCTGCCTGGCAGGGCCAGCTTCGAGACGGCGACGTTCTTTGCCGCTGGGGAGGCGACGAGTTCGCCGCGCTGCTCCCGGACTGCTCCGAAGATGACGCGCAGGAGATCATCGCGCGCGTCGGGTCGAGCACGCCAAGCCTGCAGTCGTGCGCTGCCGGCATAGCCGAATGGGATGGCACAGAGACATCCGACGAACTGGTGTGGCGAGCCGACGCGGATCTGCTCACCGAGAAGCGCGAGCCTTTGTCTCCGGTTTCCGGTACGAAAGACGCCGTGTGACGCCCGACAGACTCGCGGCTGTAACTGACGTCGCGGGCAGCCAACTGCCGTCGAGCGGCGATTGTTCGCCCGACTCGGCGATTGCCGTCGGCGCGGTTCAGGCCGCCTCGCCGTCATAGCGCCAGGTCGACAGTGCTGCGCGATCTCCTCGTAGGCATGGTCCACCCTTCCGGTCCCTCTGTCGGGTCCGCGCGCGAAGGAAGAGAGCCAGACCCTCCAGGCGTTGATCAGGATTGCGACGAAGCCACAGGCCGTGGGCACGTCGTAGGGGCAGAGCACCCACCCCCCAGGCAAGTCCAGGAACCCGGTCCCTCGCCTCGTGGCGCTGGTCGCGCCGTTTGGTGGCATTCGGACTTGGGGCTGAGCGTTGCGGCCGCAAGGCCAGCCACCTCTGACTCTAGTCCGATTGCGGGCCGCTGTTCGGCACCTGGCGTTCGTCCGAGGCGGAAGCTGCCGCCGATGCGGTTCGGGCTATCGCATCCACGCGAATCCGATGAACGGAGGGCCCCCAGGCGCCTACAAACTGGCGCTTGGTAACGCAGTCAGACGCTAGGAGGCCCGGATGCAGTATGTCGGAATCGACTGGGCGTATCGACGCGCTGCGTGGTGCGCGAAGCGGGCGGACGGCACGATCTTCGGCGAGGGGTTCCTGCCAACCGACGAGGCCGGGAGCGAGTCCATGGGACCCGCCTCGGCGCGGGTCCACCACGGGTCCACCAGCGTGAGCACGGACGGATACGCCCGGCTACCACGCCTTCGTGCGAAACGGTCGCCTTGTAGGGATTTCACTCTGCTGTGCCTGCCTGACCTCGCCCTTTACACGGCTGAGAACGACTCATAATCGTGAGGTCGGTGTTGGTACTCGACTACCTCGATCGCGGTCGCCTGTGCTACCCGCGGACGCCGCAGCAGCGAGCGCTCCTTCCGTAAGAGAGCAGGGCTCCCAGGCAGCGCTGCTGCCGCTCGTCGCGATTAGGCGTCAGCTCCCGGCCGGCGTAGAACCCGCTTATCAATGGAGCACCGGGCATTCGCCCGGCTCGCGTGCGGATCGCTGCTCGATTTCGTCCAAGTCGGCAGCCGCTGCCCGGACGCCGTCGCGGCCCCCTGCTTGTCCTACAAGCGCGTCTGCGCCGAGCTCATGCGGCCGTCGCCGTCGCGGGAGGCGAGCGGTTCGAGGTAGAAGACCTCCGACGATACGTCGTGCTGTGGGTCGATCCCGCTGACGAAGGCACGGACGACGCGCCCGGTGATCGCCTCGACCGCCTGCACGAATTCGTCATCGCTGGCGTGCTGGAAGAGCATGCGGGTGTCTCTGAGCGCTTGGTGTTCGCCCATCTCGACCAGCTTGCGCTCCGCCGCCGTCAAGCTGTCCTCAAGCGTGCAGATCACAATGTCCGGCGTCGCATAGACGCTGTGCGCCTTGGTCGGCCCCCGTCCGAAAAGCTCCTTGTAGAGACGCACCATCGCATTCGAGAGCTCGGCCGCCTCGACGCCACGGCGTCCCCCAGACGTTCCGTCGCGGGACAAGTTCGTGTCCATCGTGGTTCCTCTCGGGCCTCTTTCGCTGAGCGGGGCACGCGAGAGGGACAGAGACCGAAAACCAGTCGAGCGCCGTTGTATCCATCAAGCGCCCCAGGGCCCGCCTGGTCGCTGGCCGGGTCGGAACCAAAGTGTGCAAGAGAGAGTGCCGGGCGTGACGGAGCCGAGTCACCAGGTCACACGGAGGCCTCTCGGAATCCGCATTATCCGAGAAGTCTCTAAGTCCTCGAACGAATCCCCGGGTCCGCCGTCACCCGAACGCGACCCATTGTACTCCCAACCGCAGGCGGAGCGCCGAAGGACCTTTATGGCCGGCGAACGCGGAACACGGGCTCACGCCCGCCCCGCCTCTGAGACGCCCGCTCTGAACGAATCCCAGGCGTAGTCAGCGCATATTGCGCCCATGCGTCAGTGCTCCGCCTGTCAACGAGCGGAGCGAAGCGGCCGCCGTCGACGTGGGCCGGGATGGCTCGGCGAGCGCGTCGTAGCGGAAGCGGCCAGGAAGCCGGCTGACGCTCGAAGCCGGGAAGGCTCTGCGAGGACCAACTGGTTCGTGGTGCAGCCGAGGCTGGTGGGCCACGGGCCGACGTTGTTCGCGGGGCTGTCGAAGCGTGTCGACTTGACGCTCGTGAGCCGGCTCGAGTTCGGCTCAGGGGCGGTGCCGATGCGGTACGAGCCTCGGGTTACCTAGAGGCGCTCCTCCCGCAGCCCGGCGGCTTCGAGGGCTTCGGCCGGGTTTCGATACGTGCCGAAGTGAATGACCTTCCCGTCCCGGAAGGTCCAGAGATACGCGTAGCGCCCGCCGTCCTCGATGCCGGTATGCCGACCCTTTCCTCGGAAGCGGTGGATCGAGATCAGCCGGTCGCCCGACCCTGCGATCTCCTCCAGTTCGATCCTGAACTCCTCGTAGGCCTCGAGCCAGATCCGGTACGAGCGGATCACGCCTTCATGGCCGCGATAGCTCTCCCCCGCGTGATCGGGCAGGACGTCGTCCTCAAAGACAACGTCGGGATCGAGGAGGGAGAGATCGGGCTCGCCGTGCGTTTCCCAGACCTCGCGTCCCAGACCTCGAAAAAGGCGCGAAGTCTCTCGACGTTCTCCTGCGACATGGCCCGCCCAGTATCCCGCCGCGTCACGGGAGGCCGCCGCTGCACCAGCGCCCGCGCGGCATGTGACGCCGTCTCGGCCGCGCTGTTACCGCTCTGTCGACGCGCTGCAACCGGTCCGACGGAGCATGGCCTCCGATGTCAACCCCCGCCACCAACGAGGAGTCAGTCATGGGACAGGCCATTCCCCGCCAGCACCCCTGGGGCATCGCTCAAACTCCCACATCCCGTCGAATCCTGTTTCTGGTCTCTGCGCACAACAGCCTCAGCCAGCGCGCGTTCATCGCTCTCACGGAGCTCGGACACAGGGTGGAGGTCGCGGTGGTCGACGACGCGCGGGACATGGAGGCCGCCGTCGCGCGTCATAGCCCGGAGCTGATCGTCTGTCCGATGCTCAAGAAGCGGATCCCGGAGTCAATCTGGTCGACGCGCCGCTGCCTTGTCGTCCACCCGGGGCCGATGGGTGACCGCGGTCCCTCATCGCTCGACTGGGCGATCGAGCTTGGTGCCCGTGAATGGGGCGTGACGGTCCTCGAGGCCAACGGCGACTTCGACGCAGGCGATGTCTGGGCCAGCCGCACGTTCCCGATGCGCGAGTCCGGCAAGGGCAGCATCTACCGACACGAGGTCCGCCGGACGGCGATCGACGCGCTGATGGACGCGGTGCACAATGTCCTCGAAGACGGGGCGCCCGAGGCTGCCGACGAGGACAGCGCGCGCGCGGTGGGCCGGGCACGGCCTCTGATGAAGCAGGACGTTCGCGCGATCGACTGGCAGGCGGACCCCACCGACACGGTGCTCCGCAAGGTCCGGGCAGCGGAGGGTCACCCGGGGGTTCTCGACGAGATCGCCGGCGTCGACTGCCACCTGTTCGGCGCCCACCCCGAACGCGGGATGAGGGGCGCTCCGGGCGAGATCATCGCGCAGCGCCACGGCGCCATCTGCCGGGCGACCGTCGACGGCGCCGTCTGGATCACTCACCTCAGGCGATCAGGCCCACAGGGGATCCACTTCAAGCTCCCCGCGACGCTCGCGCTCAAGCTCGCCGGCTGCCCGGTCACCGCGCGGGAGGTCGCTGGGCCCCTGCACGACTCGCCGGGAGCCGAGCACACCCTGCGCGAGATCTTCTACGAGGAGGACGCCGGGGTCGGATATCTGTACTTCGACTTCTACAACGGGGCGATGAGCACCGAGCAGTGCAGGCGGCTGCGCGCCGCCTACCTGAACGCGCGTTCGCGCCGGAAGACGAAGGTGATCGTGCTGATGGGAGGCCGGGACTTCTTCTCGAACGGCATCCACCTGAACGTCATCGAGGCGGCCGACGACCCGGCCGGGGAGTCGTGGCGCAACCTTCGCGCGATCAACGACGTCGTCCGCGAGATCGTGGAGACCGAATCCCATCTGGTCATATCGGCCCTGACCGGCGACGCCGCCGCAGGGGGCGTACCGTTCGCGCTCGCGGCCGACCGGGTGTACGCGCGCGAGGACGTGGTGCTGAATCCCTACTACGGGCACATGGGCGGTCTGTACGGGTCCGAGTACTGGACCTACCTGCTGCCTCGCCGCGTGGGCGCGAAGATGACTGCTCAGCTCACGGGACCGCCGTTCACACCTCTGGGCACCGCTGAGGCCGTCGAGATCGGGTTGCTCGACGCTGCGTTCGGCGTGACCGCGGAGAGCTTCCAGGACCAGATCCGTTGCCTCGCACGGGCATTGGCCTCAGACCCCCACCTGAGCGATCAGCTCGACGCAAAGCGCCGCCGGCGGGCCCACGACGAACGGATCAAACCGCTTCGGGCCTACCGAGCCGAGGAGATGGTTCGTGCGTACGAGTGCTTCTTCGGGCCCGACCACAGCTACCACGAGGCAAGGCGGCGGTTCGCCCGCAAGATCGGGGCGCTTGAGACAGCCTCGGCGCAGACGAGCCCGCGGCTCGCCGCGTGACGCCCGGTCAGCTGTCGTCGCTCCAAGTCCCGGCGACCAGTCCATCCCAGGACCAGTGCGGTATCTCCAAGCCGTCCGGCACATCGTCTGCCGAGCGGTGGTAGCGGGACATCGTGGTCATGGTCGCCCAGGCGAAGTACTCGTGAAGCACCTGGCGCAACCGCTCGTCGTCCGCAAACCCGACGTCGTTCAACGCCTCGTCGAAGCACGCGATCGCGCGACGATCCATGTCCTCGTGAACGCCGTGGCCGCTGTGCATCCGCACGACCGAGCTCTCGTCGCCGTACGCCGCCGAGAACGTGGCCGGCCCTCCGAGCGCCTCCGCCCAATATGCGGCGAGACGCTCGCTGTGCTCGGGGTGAAAGCCGTGGCTGAACGCGTGGCTCACCACCTCGTCCGCCATCACCCTGGCATGCCAAGCCCGGGCCAGGCGAAGCAGGCCCTGATAACCACCCCCGGCCTCGTAGACCGTCTGCACCCTCCGAGGATCGTATTCCCGGCGGCGGGAGTGCGCTCAGTCGTACGAGATGAGCTCGAGCAGGCTGCCGTCTGGGTCGCGGAAGTAGACACTCGTCCCCTCGCCGCGCGCGCCCCGGCGCTGCACCGGGCCGAGCTCGACCTCCACTCCACGGGCGTTCAGGTGGTCGATCGCGCCCTCGACCGGTCCAGCCCACGCGAAGCACAGATCGCTTCCGCCCGGTTCGACCGGAAGCCGTGCCACCGGCTCTGGTTCGAGGCCCGGCCCGTGGACGTTGAGCTGCTGTTCACCGAAGCGGTACGCGGCAACACCGTCAGGGTCCCCGATGAGCTCAGCGCCGAGGACATCGCGGTAGAACCTATTCGAACGCCGCCACTCGGAGACATGAATCACGCAGTGATCGAGGCGGATGTCCATCTGTCAGGAATCGATCGGGGTTGCGGTGGTGGCCTGGCGGCGGGTCGTGTCGACCAGCAGCCGGAAGATGTCAGGTCGGTTGTAGTGGCCGGTTGGTTCCATGAATCGGCGAGCGGCCGCAACCTCTGCCAGGTCGAGCTCCGCGACAAGCGTCTCCTCGGCCTCGCGCACAGGTCCGGCCAGCAAGGCACCGCTCGGCCCGACGATCACAGTGTTCCCCTGCTCGATCCAGGGGCCGTGCTCGTCGACGAAGCTGGCCGGGACGAGCCGCTCGCGGTCCGGGAAGTCCGCGGGGATGCGATCGACGTGCAGGACGGGGTTCACCCCGACGACGTACATCCGGTTCTCCCGCGCCAGGTGCTGCATGGTCGCGATCCAGCCATCGCCCTGAGCGAGCGTCGGCGCCAGCCAGACGTCCACGCCTTGGGCATAGAGGTGGAACCGGGCAAGGGGCATGTAGTTCTCCCAGCAGATCAGCCCACCGATCCGGCCGAGCGGTGTGTCCACGACCCGTAGGGTCGATCCGTCGCCCATGCCCCACACCGTGCGTTCCGAACCTGTCGGCACGAGCTTGCGGTGCCGATCGACGAGCCGGCCGTCGGGAGAGAAATACAGGAGCGTGTTGTAGATCGTTGATCCATTCGGCTCCCGCTCCTGGACTCCGATGACCAACCACACGCCGTGCTTCTCGGCGATCATCGCGAGTCGATCCGCTGCCGGACTCGGGATGACCACGGCGTTCTCCACGAGCATGGTGAACCACTCGTCGTCGCCGTCCCAAACCGGCCTTGTGTCAATCCAGATCGGCGTTCCGGGAACGAACACCTCGGAAAGACCACGAGTTGCGCCCCCTGCTCGACGGCCCCCGCGGTTAGTTCCTCGACCCGGTCGATCGTGGCGTCGCGGTCCATCAGGACATAGGTGGCCTGTATGGCTGCGATCTTGCTACGCGCACGGCACTTCCCTATCACAATGGGAAACCCCCGAACCTGTGAGGTCGAGATGACCCTTGGCCAGAACTCCGCCAACAGCGCAGTCGGTGCACTCGAGTCGGTCGAGGCGGTCGACGCGGCCGCGCTCAAGCTTGCCGGCGCGGTGACCAATGCCATCCCCGTGGGTGCGACACGGGACGCGCTATCCGGCACGTGGATCGGGCATGCGCTCCATCCGTTGCTGACGGATGTGGTCATCGGGTCGTATCTCAGCGCGACGCTGCTCGACCTGCTCGGCGGCGACGACACCGGCCGCGCGAGCGAGCGTCTCATCGAGATCGGTCTCGTGAGCTCCGCGCCGACCGTCGCCAGCGGCCTGAGCGATTGGGCCCTGACCGTGTACGGCGACCGCCGGACCCGCCCGGTCGGGCTGGCGCATGCGAGCGCGAACCTGGCCGCGTCCACGCTCTATGCGGCGTCGCTCGCCGCGCGGCGCCGGGGCGCCCCGGGCCGGGGCAAGCTGCTCGGCCTCGCCGGCAGCGCGGTGCTCTCGGCCGGTGCCTTCCTAGGCGGTCACCTCTCGTTCACGCGCGGAGTCGGTGTCAATGAGACGGCGTTCGACGAGGGGCCCCGCGACTGGACGACGGTCGAGGCGGGCGAGCTCGAGGATGGCCGGCCGACCAGCGCGATGGCGGGCGACACGCCCGTTCTGCTGCTCAGGCACAACGGTCACCTGCATGCGCTGCACGATCGCTGCTCGCATCGCGGCTGCCTTCTCAGCAGCGGTGAGGTCGAGGGCGAGTCCATCACCTGCCCCTGCCACGGTTCGCGCTTCGACCTTCGCGACGGCTCGATCGAGCGCAGCCCGGCGACGGCGCCGCAACCCGTATTCGAGACCCGCGACGGCGAGGGCGGGATCGAGGTGAGGCTACCCGCGCCCGCCCAACTCGCTTAGACGAATCGCTTCACGAAGTCGAGCGCCGTCTGTGCCACCTCGCGCCAGCCGCTGTCGATCGTCAGCGAGTGCCCGCGGTTCGGGATCCTGGCTATCTCGGTGACCGCCTAATTGTGCTTCTGTCGCTTGTAGGCGGCGTGGGCGATCGCCCACGGGACGGTGTGGTCCTTCTCGCCGTCGATGATCAGCAGCGGGCCCCGGTCTGGATTCCTGGGATCGACCTTCGCCTCTGTGAAGGGATTGATGTTGGCGTTCGCCATCTGCATCAGGGCAACCCCGGGGGCAGCCACGTGGTAGGTGTCGTACAGCTGGCGTGCCTCGTTCTCGTC
>JBEVKF010000037.1:0-5819 GCA_040509755.1 Thermoleophilaceae bacterium
TTCTGCTTCGAGCCCGCCGCGCTCGACTACATGGCCGAGGACTCGGTGCTCGAGCGAGAGCCGCTGGAGCGGCTCGCGGCGGCCGGCCAGCTGCGCGCCTTTCGCCACGGGGGCTTCTGGGACTGCATGGACACCTACAAGGACGCCGTGCTGCTCAACGACCTCTGGCGCGAGGGTCGCGCGCCCTGGAAACTCTGGGTCTGACCCCGCCTGCCGGAAGGAACTTCCCGCGCCCCGGCGAAAACCTCGCCCGTGACGAGAACGGGCACGACCGCACTCACTCTCTCGGAGGAGATCCGCCAGCGCTTCGACGAATTCTCTCGCTCCCAGAAGGACGTGGGCCAGTACATCGTCGACCACTTGGAGGAAGCGGCCTTTCACACCGCGGAGGAGCTCGCGCGGCGCGCGAACACCTCGAGCTCCACCGTCGTGCGCTTCGCGCAGGCACTCGGCTTCGAGGGCTTCCCGGAGCTGCAGGCCGCCGCGCGTGACGAGTACCGGCGCGCGCGTGAGGACGGAACCGCCGCCGAGCTGGCGGGCGCGCCGCTGTTTCCGATCGACCAGACCGAGTTCGAGGCGGCCGTGGCCGCCGACCACGCCAACCTCGCCGAGACCGCCCGCAAGGTCGACCGCGACGAGGTCGCAGCCGCCGTCGACCTGATCTCCCACGCGGATCGCATTGTGCTCTGCGGCACCGACCAGATGGCCTTCTTCGCGAGCTACCTACGTCACCTTCTGATGTTGCTCGACCTGCGCGCCGAGGTGGTTGCCTCGCCGAGCCAGGAGAACCTCGCAAAGCTCGGCCGCGTGAACGACAAGACCGTGATGGTCGGCTTCTCCGCCGGCCGCCCTCACCCGCTCGTGGTTCGCGCGATGAAGCTCGCGCGCAACCGCCACGCCGCCACGATCGCGATCGCCGACGCCACCCTCTCCGAGGTGGCAAAGCTGGCCGACCACCGGCTCTACTACTCCTCGAACAGCCCCGCGTTCGTGCGCTCGCACTCGGCGCTGCTCGGAGTGATCCAGGCGCTCGCCTACGGCGTGTACGCGATGGATGAGCTGGCATACGCGGACCGCATCCGCGCGTTTCGCTTGAAGTAAGCCGGCCCTGGGGAGACTCGGGCGAAGTGCTCGAGCTCAACGATCTGTCGCGCCGCTACGGCGAGACCGTGGCGCTTGACGGCCTCTCCCTGCGGGTCCCGGATGGTGAGGTGCTCGGCTTCGTGGGCCCCAACGGCGCCGGCAAGACCACCGCGATGCGCATCGCGCTCGGGGTGCTCGAGCCCGACAGCGGCGAGGTCCTCTGGCGTGGCGAGCCGGCGACGAGAGAGGTCCAGCGTGCGTTCGGCCACATGCCCAGTAGCGCGGCCTCTATCCGAAGATGCGGGTGGACCGCCAGCTTCGCTACATCGCCACGCTGCACGGCGACGACGACCCCGGCGCTGCGCGGGCCGCCGACCGCTGGAGTGAGCGACTCGGCCTGGGCGAACAAACCGAGCAGCGCGTAGAGGAGCTGTCGCTCGGCAACCAGCAGCGCGTGCAGTTGGCGGCGGCGCTCGTGCACGAGCCGGACATGCTCATCCTCGACGAGCCCTTCTCGGGACTCGACCCGATCGGCACGGACGTCATGTCGGAGGTCCTCAACGACCGCGCCCGCGACGGCGCCGCCGTCATCTTCTCCTCGCACCAGCTCGAGCTGGTGGAGCGGCTCTGCGACAGCGTTGCGATCGTGGTGGAGGGCCGCATCGTCGCAGCGGGCAAGGTGGACGAGCTGCGCGCTGAGCGCTCCGAGCCGCGGCTGCGCATCGACGTCGAGGGAGCGGCCGACGGCTGGGCGGATCAGGTGCCCGCCGTGAAGGTCATCGCCCGCGACGATCAGGGCGTGCTCGTCGAGCTGCACGAGGGCGCCGACGACCAGGCCCTGCTCGACGCGGCTCGCCGCGCCGGCCGGGTCAAGCGCTTCGAGCCCGCGCGCCCGACGCTGGCCGAGCTGTTTCGAGAGGCCGTCGAGCAATGAGCCTGCGCAGGGCGGGCTGGCTCGTCGCCCGCCGCGAATTCACCGAGCGCATCCGCTCGCGCGCGTTCCAGATCGCCACCGCCATCACGGTCGCCGTGGTCGGCGCGGCGGCCATTCTTGCCGGCGTGATCGGCGATGACGACGAGACCACCTACGACGTCGGCGTCCAGGGCACCGAGGCCTTCGCTATCGGCGGGGCCGCACGCGCCGCCGCGCCGGCCTTCGACCTGCGCGTCGAGCTGCGCCGCTTCCCCAGCCCGGCGGCAGCGCGCGCGGCCGTGCGCGACGAGAGCGTCGACGCCGCGCTCGTGCGGGGGCGATTGTCAGTCGCGACGAGCTGCAGGAAGATCTCGAGCAGCTGCTCCAGGGCGCCGGCCGCCAGGTGCGCGCCGGCGAGGCGCTGCGCTCGGAGGGCGTGTCCCCGGCGCAGGCTCGCCAGGCGCTCAACCCGCCTCCGCTGCGGACGACCCTGCTCGAAGGAGAGGACGACAGCGGCGACCAGGGACTCGCCTTCGTCGCCTCGCTGCTGCTCTACATGCAGCTGATCGTCTACGGGCTGGCGGTGGCCTCGGGTGTAGTCGAGGAGAAGTCCTCGCGCGTGGTGGAGGTGCTGCTGGCCTCGATTTCGCCACGCGCCCTGCTGGCCGGGAAGATCGCGGGCATCGGGATCTTGGGCCTGCTGCAACTCACAGTCACCGCCGTGGTCGGCATCGCGCTGGCGGCGGCGAGCGGGGCGATCGAGCTCGACGGGGGCCAGGTCGGGACGATCGCTGTGGTGCTCGTGTGGTTTCTGCTGGGCTACGTGCTGTGGGCGTCGCTGTACGCGATCGGCGGGGCGATCGTCTCTCGCCAGGAGGACCTGCAGTCCTCGACCACCGTGCTGACCCTCGCGCTGGTCGTCAGCTACCTGCTGGCGTTCCCGGCCGTCGACGATCCCGAGTCGAGCATCGCGGTGATCAGCTCTCTGGTGCCGTTTTCGTCTCCGATCATCATGCCCGCGCGCGTGGCGGTCGGCGCTGCGAGCGCCGCCGAGATCGTGGCCTCGCTCGGGCTGCTCCTGGTGGGGATCGCGTTGCTGGTTCCCATTGGCGCGCGCATCTACGAGAACTCCGTGCTTCGCATGGGCAAGCAACTCAAGCTGCGCGAGGCGTGGAGGAGCTCCTCGGTCGCCAGATAGCATGCCGCCCCTGTGAGGAAGGCACCAGCGCTCGTCGCGCTCTGCGCGGCCCTGATCGCCGCGCTCGCGGGTCCAGCCCAGGCAGCCCCGCGCGGTTGCGACCCGCTTGACCCGGCGCACTGCCTGCTGCCGTGGCCAAACGACCACTTCGTCAAGGCCGGCAAGCTCGCCCTGCGCGACCCAATGATGCCGCGCAACGACGCGGGCAAGGTCGTGCGTGCGGCCGACTACAACTACTCGGACGGCTTCAGCCCGGGGCAGACGATCGTGACCGTGGTGCCGGGCCTCGACCTCGCGCGCAGCGGAGCGGTTCCGCAGACGAATCTCGCCAAGGCGTATGCGCGGCGCGCCCCGATCGTCGTGATCGACGCCAAGACCGGCAAGCGCCAGTTGATCTGGGCCGAGCTCGACTCGCAGGCCAAGGGCGGCCGGCGCGCGCTGCTGATCCATCCCGGGAAGAACTGGCGCGAGGGGCGGCGCTACATCGTCGCGCTGCGCAACCTCGAGAACAAGCGCGGGAAGACGCTGCGGGCCCACCGGAGCTTCCGTGCCTATCGCGACGGCGCGCGGAGCGGCAAGCGGGCCGCCCACTTCGAGGGCATCTTCCGCCGCCTCGCCAAGTCGGGCATACGCCGCGAGAGCCTCTACCTGGCGTGGGACTTCACCGTGGCAGGCGAGAGCTCGCTCAGCCGCCGGATGCTGTCGATCCGCAACCGCGCCTTCGCGGAGCTCGGTGACACAGACCTCGCCGACCTCGAATCGGCGGGCGCAGCGCCGCCCTTCACCGTCACGAGCGCCCAGGACATCGGCGACGTGCGGCGCGTGGATGGCACCTTCACCATCCCGTGCTTCCTCGACCAAGCCGGCTGCCCGGTTGGATCGAGGTTCAAGCTCGGGTCGAGCGGCCTGCCGGTCCGCACGCCGGGCAACGTCCAGGAGGAGCGCTTCACCTGCCTCGTGCCCGAGGGCGCCACCAACGGCCGGCCGCTGATCTTCGGGCACGGCCTGTTCGGCACCGCCGACGCGGTGCTCCCGCTGGCGCCGCTCGCCGCGGCCGGCAACTTCGTCGCGTGTGCGACCGACTGGTCCGGCATGTCGAGCGAGGACGTCCCGAACGCGCTCGCGATCTCCGAGGACCTTTCGCGCTTCCCGACGCTCACCGACCGCACGCAGCAGGGGTTTCTCAACTTCCTGTTCCTGGGCCGGCTCATGATCCATCCGCAGGGGCTTGCCTCCAACTCCGAGTTCACCGGGAAGATCGACCGCCAGAGGCTCTTCTACGCCGGGGCGAGCCAGGGCGGGATCCTCGGCGGCGCGCTGACGGCGATCGCCCCGGACCTCGAGCGCTCGGCGCTGATCGTGCCGGCCATGAACTTCAGCCTGCTTCTCACGCGCTCGACCCAGTTCACCCCCTTCCGCGACGTGCTCTATGACAACTACTCCGACCCGACCGAGCGCGCCCTACTCGGCTCGATGCTCCAGGTGCTCTGGGACCGCAGCGAGGCCAATGGCTACGCCTGGCACATGACGGGCGATCCGCTGCCCGGCACCCCTCCCCACACGGTGCTTCTGCACGAGGCCTTCGGCGACCACCAGGTGGCCAACGTGGCGACCGAGGTGGAGGCGCGGGTGATCGGCGCGCGGCTGCGCACGCCCGCGCTCGACCCGGGCCGCAGCCTCGACCGGCGCCCCTACTACGGGATCAAGCCGGTGCCGAGCTACCCATGGAGCGGCAACGCGCTGGTGGTCTACGACATCGGCCCGCTGCGCGGCGGCCTGGGCACGCCTCCGCCGCCCGCCGCCAACCGGCCGCCCACGATCGGCGTGGACCCGCACGCGCTCACGGGCTTCGAGCTTCCGGCGGCGGCTCAGATCTCCGAGTTCCTGAAGGTCGATGGCGCGTTCGTGAACACCTGCGGGGCCAAGCCCTGTTACGCCGCCGGTTGGACTGGCCCCTGAGCGGGGCCGAGCGCTCGACCGGTAAACCTCCCGCTCAGTGAGGTGGCGAGGGAGGTGGAGGGGCGCCGGGTGGTGGTGGCGGCGGAATCGTCGCCAGCGCGGGCGCGACGTCGGGCCAGATGAGCGCAGGAACCCGTCGGCTCTTCGAAGCCGAGGAGCCGGCGGGCTATCCTGAGCGGTACATGGAGACCGGGACGTTCAGAGTCAAGTCGGGCCTTGCCGAGATGCTCAAGGGCGGGGTGATCATGGACGTCGTCACTGCCGAGCAGGCGAAGATCGCCGAGGATTCCGGCGCCGCGGCGGTGATGGCGCTCGAGCGGGTGCCCGCCGACATCCGCGCGGCGGGTGGCGTGGCGCGCATGGCCGACATCGCCAAGGTCGAGGAGATCCAGGCCGCGGTCACGATCCCGGTGATGGCCAAGGCCCGCATCGGCCACTTCGCCGAGGCCCAGGTGCTCGAGGCGCTCGAGGTCGACTACATCGACGAGTCCGAGGTCCTGACCCCGGCCGACGAGGCCAACCACATCGACAAGTGGCCGTTCAAGGTCCCGTTCGTGTGCGGCGCCACCAACCTCGCCGATGCGCCGCAGGGCCTCGCCGAGGTTGGTCGCGCCGCAGACGAACGGCACGCGGAACGCCCACTTGTCGATGTGGTGGGCCTCGTCG
>JBEVKF010000038.1:0-13070 GCA_040509755.1 Thermoleophilaceae bacterium
ACCAGACGCTGAACCAGTTGCTGGTCGAGCTCGACGGCTTCTCCGACCGCGAGGAGATCGTCGTGATCGCGGCTTCGAACCAGCTCGAGATGCTCGACCCCGCGCTGATGCGGCCCGGCCGCTTCGACCGCCAGATCTTCGTCACGCCCCCCGATCTCAAGGGCCGGCTCGCGATACTCGGGGTCCACACGCGCGGCAAGCCGGTCGCCGAGGGCGTGGAGCTCGGGCTGATCGCACGCCAGACGAGCGGCCTCACCGGCGCCGACCTGGCCAACCTCTGCAACGAGGCGGCCATCTTCGCGGGCCGCGAGCACCGCAGCGAGATCCTCACTCGCGATTTCCAGTCCGCTCTCGAGCGGGTGATCGCCGGCGTGCAGTCGCGCCGAGTGATCGGCGAGCACGAGAAGAGGGTGGTGGCCTACCACGAGGCCGGGCACGCGCTCTGCTCGGAGATGCTCCCCTCGGTCGAGAAGGTGCACCGCATCTCGATCATCCCGCGCGGGCAGGCGCTCGGCTACACGCTCAACCTCCCCGAGGAGGACCGCTACCTGAAGACCAAGGCCGAGCTGCTCGACTACATGGTCGTCCTGCTCGGCGGCCGGGTGACCGAGCACATCGTCTTCGGCCAGATCACCACCGGCGCCTCCGACGACCTGCGCAAGGTGCACGACATCTGCCGCTCGATGGTCACGCAGTACGGCATGGGCACCGAGCTGATGTCGAAGCAGCTGCCCTCGGACGACTACTCGATGTCCGACAACACCCGTCGCATGATTGACGACGAGATGCAGTACCTGAGCGATCTGGCGCACCGCCGGGCCATGAAGCTGGTGGCCGACCACCGCCCGCTGCTCGAAGCGTTCGCCTTCCTGCTGCTCGAGAACGAGGTGCTCGAGCGCGAGGACATCACGCGGCTGGTGAGCAATTACCGGGGTCAAGCCCGCGCCGTCAACGGCAAGCCGCTGGTCAAGGGCCTCGGGCCCGGTCCCGCGGAGATAGCGGCCGTCGAGGCCGAGCAGCCCCCACGGCCCCCTGAGTAACCTCAGCGGCCATGTTCGGCCGAATCGATCACATCGGCGTCGCGGTGGCGAATCTCGATGACGCGGTGGCCCTCTACTCCGAGCGGCTGGGAATGGCCGTGCAGCACCGCGAGACGATCGCCGAGCAGGGGGTGGAAGCGGTGCTGCTCGAGGTCGGCGAGAGCCATGTCGAGCTGCTGCGCCCGCTCTCGCCGGACACGACGCTCGGCCGTTTTCTCGAGCGCAGCGGCCCCGGCCTTCACCACGTGGCCTACGGCACGGATGACATCGTAGCCGCACTGGAGTCGGTTCGAGCCGCCGGGCTGCGGCTGATCGACGAAGAGCCGCGCCTGGGGATCCGCCGGAGTCGCGTAGCTTTCGTGCACCCCAGTTCGACCGGCGGGGTTCTCACCGAGCTTGTGGAGGCAGCGCACTGATGGCAGACGAGACCAGACGTATCGACATCGGCTTTCAGGGCGGGCAGGTTCTGCCCGCCCGCGTCAAGCAGGCCGCCTACGACGAGCTCCACGGCGCGCTCGGCGACGAGCGCGCGGACCGCTGGTTCGAACTGGAGACCGTGGACTCGAAGATCTCCGTGGACCTCGCCCAGGTCGTCTACGTCCGCATCGACGCCGAAGCCCAGCACGTCGGGTTCTAGCGCCCGAGAGTGCTCGCAGCGCTCGACCGCAAGCTGCTGCGCTTCCTGCGCACGCGCGGACACTGGCCCGAGCTCGAGCGCGCGGCGCTGCTGTACGCGCGCGCCGGGGAGAACGGCCTGCTCTGGCACGGGGTGGCGACGGCCGGGGTCGCGCTGCACGGGCGGCGCCGTGCGGTCTATATGCGCGCCATGCGTGTCACGCTGCTCACCCTGGCGGCGAACACGGTCCTGAAGGCGCTGGTGCGCCGCGCGCGGCCGGTGCTCGAGGAGCTGCCGGTGCTCAGCCCGACCCTGTATGGGCGCTCATACCCCTCCGCTCACGCCTCGACGTCGTTCGCTGCCGCGGGCGCTCTGTCGCCGGCGCTCCCGCGTGCGCCGCTCTACGTGGCGGCCGTGCTCATGGCGGTCACCCGGCCCTACATCGGCGTCCACTACCCCTCGGACGTGATCGCGGGCGCGTTCTTCGGCCGTGCGGTCGAGCGGCTGCTGTGAAGATCGGGATCGTCGGCCTGCCAAACGCCGGCAAGTCCTCGCTCTTCAACGCGCTCACGCAGGCGGGCGCCCCGGCCGCCAACTACCCCTTCACCACGCTCGAGCCGAACGTTGCGATCGTCGGGGTTCCCGACGATCGCCTCGACCAGGTGGGGGCGACCGTGGGCGCGACGCCGATCGTGCACGAGACGATCCAGTTCCACGACATCGCCGGCCTCGTGCGGGGCGCCCATCAGGGCGAAGGGCTCGGCAACCAGTTCCTCGGCAACATCCGCGAGACCGACGCGATTCTGCACGTGGTCCGCGCCCACGACGACGCGCAGGTGGTCCACCCCGAGGGGCGGGTCGACCCGCTCGCCGACGTCGAGACGGTCGAGACCGAGCTGCTCTACGCAGACCTCGAGCAGGCCGAGCGCCGGCTCGAGCGCGTGGAAAAGCAGGCGCGCTCGCTCGACAAGGAGCTCGTGGCCGAGGAGCGCTGGCTGCGTAAGGTGATCGAGGCGCTCGGAGAGGGCCGCGGCGTGCGCACGGTGCCGGTGCCCGACGAGGCTCGCAGCGCGGTGGTGCGGCTGTCCGCGCTGACCTCCAAGCCTGTGCTGTACGTGGCCAACGTCGCCGAGGGTGAGCCGGTCGAGCCGCCGCCGGCCCTGGTCGAGCACGCCGAGCGGCTGGGAGCGCGGGCGACGGCGGTCAGCGCCCGGCTCGATTCCGAGCTCGGCGAGCTGGACGACGACGAGGCCGCGGCCATGCGCAAGGAGATGGGCGTCGAGGAGACGGGGCTTTCGACCGTCATCCGCGAGGCGTTCGCGCTGCTCGACCTGATCTCGTTCTTCACCGCCGGGCAGGGGAAGGAGGCCCGTGCCTGGGCCGTGGCTCGTGGCACGCGCGCCCGCCGGGCGGCGGGCTCGATCCATACCGACATGGAGAAGGGCTTCGTGGCGGCGGAGATCACGCCCTGGCAGGACCTGGTGCGCGCGGGCGGCTACACCCAGGCGCGCGAACAGGCGCTGCAACGTGTCGAGGGCCGCGAATATGAGATGCGCGACGGCGACGTGGCCACGTTCCGCTTCACACCGGCCTGATGGCGGATGCCGGAGCCCCGCGCACACGCGGCCCCGGCATCCGCCATCTAGGATGGGCCCATGTCCCGCTCTCTCCGCGCCCTGGCGGCCCTGACCGCCCTCGCCGCCCTGCTAGCCCTGGCTCCAGCCGCTTCGGCTGACACGAGCGCCACCGCCTCCAAGAGCTGCCGCGTCGGCGACAGCCGGTCCTACAACACGACCTATGTGCTCAGCATCAGCGTCAGCGGGACGCGCTGCCGGCCGGGTCGCAAGGTCATCCGCGCCTTTCACTCCTGCCGGCCGGGCAAGTCGGGGCATTGCAGCGGCGTGCTCGGCTACTCCTGCTCGGAGCGCCGCTACGACAAGATCCGGACGCAGTACAGCGGGCGCGTGACCTGCACCAAGGGCGGCAAGACCGTCAAGCACACCTACACGCAGTTCACGTAGGCCGAGGCCGCAGCTAGATGACTGATTCCAAATCCCTGCACCTCCGGATGACGCGCCATACCGGCGCTGGATCGCCACCCGCCTCCTCGCCGATAGTTCTTTAACTATCCGGATCCGCGCGCACTCGGCAGAGCCGAGTGCTTGCGGCTGGGCATTCGTCCGCGTGCGTCGCCCAGCTTGGTCTGGCGCGCCCCCGAAGGCACACGGATTCGGAATCAATCATCTAGTCGCCGAAGTCGCGGCGGACCGCCTCGAGCACCACGTCCGCGGCCAGCTCGGCGCCGTCGGCGTTGAGGTGAATGCCGTCGGCGTCGCGAACGATCTGGCGCCGGCCGCCGACCTCCATGGCATCGCGGTAGCGCCCGCCCGGGGTGAACAGCTCGGTCAGGTCGAGCACCCGCACCTGGGCGCGGTAGGGCTCCGCGGCCACGCGGATCGCGACGTTTACCGATCGCGCCACCTTCTGCAGGTCGCGGTCGCGCGGCAGCGGCAGGGTGAGCCAGTAGACGCGGGCGTCGCCGCGCTGGCGGTAGGTGTTCATCATGCGCCGGACGCGGTAGGCGTACTCCGCCGCCCAGTCCGGTCCGCAGCACTCGAGCTCCTCCCCGCCCGGCCCGGGCATCGGGAAGCCCTCGTTGGCGCCGATGAACACCACCGTCGCGTCGGGCTCGCGCTCGGCCACGTGCTCGGTCGAGAGCTTGCCCCAATCGAGCAGCCCGGTCTTGGAGATGCCGGTGCCCACGTGAGGGTCGCGCTCGACCGTCACCTCGTCGCCGGAGTCGGCGATCCGCCGCGCCATCTCGACGTCGAGCGGCATCGCCAGCGAGTCGCCGGTCACGAGCAGCTTGTCGAGCGGCCGCGGCGGATCGGGCTCGACACCCAGCTCGGCGGGGTCGAACGAGTCCGGTGAGACCGGCGGCACGCCCGTTGCCGCGGCCCGCCGCGACCCGTCGAAGCCGCCCTGCCCGCTCGCGCCCTCGTCCTCGAGGAAGGCCAGCGCGTCGTCGCCCCACTCGTCGAAGGGCAGCCGGTCGGAGACCCATCCCGCCGGCGCGCCGACCGCCCGCACCACGTCGCGCTCGAGACCAGGCTGCATGTCGTCGCCCGCGTGGCGGACCGACGAGCCCTCGAAGAGCACGAGCACGACCACGGACAGGAAGACGACCACGAGCGCGTCACGCGCGCGCATACGCGGTCCTCGCGGGGGCAGGGGAACGGAGGGCTCGGGCATCAGAATTGGAAGTAGATGAAGGGCGGGACGCCCTGGCTCGGGACCGTAGCGCCCACCAGCGCCACCACCGCGGCAAGCCCAAACCCGAGCGCATAGGCGGGCAGAGCGGCCACCCGCAGGCGCAGGCGCTCGAGCGGATCGGGCGGCAGTAGCTGCATGCCGATCACCCCGATCACGGCGGCGAGCGTCACCGGAGCCCACAGGGTCGCCTCGCCGGGGACCGTCAGCTGGGAGAGGAAGGCGACCGCGAGATCGAGGCTCTCGGCGCGAAACAGGACCCACCCGAAAACGACGACGTTGAAAACGATCGCCCAGCGCAGCCACGCCGGGGCGTCGATGCGCCCGCGCAGGGCGTTCTCGATCACGAGGCAACAGCCGTGCAGCGTCCCCCACAGCACAAAGCCCCAGGCGGCGCCGTGCCAAAGGCCGCCCAGGACCATCGTGATCATCACGTTGCGCGCGGTCTTCCACTTCCCCCCGCGGTTGCCGCCCAGCGGGATGTAGAGGAAGTCGCGCAGGAAGCGCGAGAGGGTCATGTGCCAGCGGCGCCAGAAGTCGCGGAAGCTCGTGGCCCGATATGGGCTGTTGAAGTTCTGCGGGAAGACGAAGCCCATCAGCAGCGCCACGCCGATCGCGATGTCGGTGTACCCGGAGAAGTCGCAGTAGATCTGGGCGGCGTACGCGTAGGCGGCCAGTGCCACGTCGGGCGCGGCGTACGCCTCGGGCACGCCGAACACCGGATCGACCACCTCGCGCGCCAGGTAGTCCGCGATCGCGACCTTCTTGATCAGGCCGAGCGCTATCAGGACCACGGCCGCGCCGACGGCCACGTTCCTCGGATCGCGCGGCTTGGCCAGCTGGGGGATGAACTCGCGCGCCCGCACGATCGGCCCGGCGACCACGTGCGGGAAGAAGCTGAGATAGATGGCGAAGTCGAACATCGAGGCGGGGGCCAGCAGGCCGCGCTTGACGTCGACCACGTAGGAGATCGCCTGGAAGGTGATGAACGAGAGCCCGATGGGTAGGGCGAGCGTCAGCAGAGGCAGTGGCATGCCCAGCCCCATCGAGTCCAGCAGGAGGCCGAAGTCGTCGACGAAGAAGCCGTAGTACTTGAACAGCCCCAGGGCGGCGAGGTCCACCGCTACCGTAACTGCCACGATCCGCTTGCGGGTGCGCGCGCCGGCCGCGCGGTGGACCAGCACCGCCCCCAACTGGTTGGCCAGGGTCATTCCGGCCAGCAGCAGGCAGTAACGAGGGCTGGCCGCCGCGTAGAAGGCGTAGCTCGCCACCAGTACGAACGGCTTCCAAGCGCGGGGATGGGGCATCAGCGCCCACGAAAGGGCCAGCACCACCGGGAAGAAGAATGCGAACTCGAAGGACGGGAAGACCAAGCGGGGCGATAGTAGGGCTGATCGCAGCCACGTCCTTGATCGCCGCGCCGGCCGCCGAGGCCGCCTGTGGAGGCGTCCAGCACTTCTGGCCTACCCACCCCAAGCGCTCGCCCCCGCCGCTGGCGGTGGGCGACTCGGTGATGATGGGCGCGGTCGGGCCGCTTGGCCGAGCCGGCTTTGAGATCGACGTGCGCGGCTGCCGGCAGATGAGCGAGGGCCTTGGTGTGCTGTCTGCCCGGCGTCGTGCGAGCTCGATGCCGCGGGTAGTGGTGATCGCGCTCGGCTACAACTCGACGATCTCGACCGCGGAGGTTCGCCGCGCGCTGCGCATCCTCGGGACCCACCGCGTGCTCGGCATGGTCACCCCGCGCGGCCCGATGTCCTCGACGCGCGCGGCCATCGCCACCGCCGCCCGGCGCTGGCCGGGGCGGGTCAGGGTGCTCGACTGGGCAGCGCGCAGCGAGGGCAAGGCCTGGACCTGGGACGGCATGCACCTGACCGCCTCGGGAGCGCGTGGCTTCGCCCGTCTGCTGAACGACGCCCACGAGTGGCCGATGCCCGGGAAGCAGGCGGAGATCGAACCCGAGCAGCCGCTCGACGGTGGACCGGGCGGTGGCGCGATCGCGCCCTGACTCAGCGGCTCAACATGCGCTCGCCGCGGAGCGTCCGGATCAGCAGGTTGGCCACCAGCGAGGCGCCGGCGGGGCTCAGGTGCACGCCGTCCCCGTTTCGGACCTTCACCACCTTGCCGCCGACCTTCATTCGGTCGCGGTAGTGGCCGCCGGGCGTGAAGATCTCCCCGAGGTCGATCAGGCGAACGTCGTCCTCGAGCCCGCGAGCGGCGCGCCGCAGGCCCGCGTTGACCGCGCGGAAAAGCGACTGGAAGGGATTCTCCCGGGCGCCGGGGAGCAGCAGCCAGATCACTCGAGCACGGCCGCCGCGCGCATACGTGCGCATCATCGCGCGCGCACGGCGGGCGTACTCGGCGATCCAGGGCCGGCCGCAGCACCCGATGCCGCCCATCGAAAAGCCATCGTTTGCGCCGATGAACATCACCACGACGTCGGGGTGAGACGCGGCCTGACGGCGTGCGTGCGCCTGCCAGTCGAGCAGCGACGGCTTGGAGATGCCGGTGGAGATGCGGGCGTCGCTGCGCACCCGCACGTCCCGCCGCGAGCCGACGCGCTGCGACAGATATGAGTCGATGATCTGGATCATCGAGTCGCCGGTGGCGAGGACCCGGAGGCGCCCGCCGTGCGGGCGCGCCCGCACCGTGCGGCGCACGCGCTGGTGGCGGGTGCGAAGCGTGAGGCGGTAGGCGCCCGGCCGCGGATCGTGGAAACGCACGTGGCGAAACTGGCGACCGCTTGGGACACGAAGCCGCCGGCAGCGCCTGTCCATGCCGGGCGCCCGGACGCAGAATCGCGCCACCACGCCGCCGAGGCGCCAGCGGTCACGCACGGAGACGGCGACCGGGTGGTCCGCGCGGACGCTCCGCGGCGCCACGAACTCCAGGCGGTGCGAGCACGACGGGGTCGTGACGCTCGCCTCCGCGGTCAGAACGGCTCCGTCGGGACCCGGCTGTGTCACTGTGAAGCGCCGCTCGCGTTCGGTGCAGGTCCAGCGCGCGAAGCGCCGCAGGCGCGAATCGGCCAGCGTCGGGGTGACGATGCGCTGCTTGCCCGTCGTCTCGTCGCGGATCGTGGCCGCCACCCCCGGGGTGGCGTGCAGCCTGAGGCCGACGTAGCCCCGCTCGCCGGCTCCGGCCGAGAGCGACAGGGCATCGTCGGCGGATGCGGAGGCGCGCGCCGGCAGCGCGACCGCGGCGCTCACTGCGAGCGCTACCGCGGCGCTCCCCGTGAGCGCGACGACTCGGCTCACCGAACGCGAACGACCGGGCCGGCCACATGGCCGCGTCGGACGCGATAGGCGCCCGCGCGCCGAAGGTCCAAGCGGTAGCGGCCCGACTTGGTCGTGCGCAGTCGCGTGACCTTGCTCCAGTGCCCCGTCGCAGTGCGCCGCTCAACGCTCAGGCGCCGCCTGCGCGGCGCTGGGGAGAAGCGGCCGGCCAGCTCGAGGGCTTCCACTCGTGCCCCGTAGGCGGATACCCGTGCGGAGCGGCCGCGACGCACGCTCGACGACACGCGCACGAACGTCATCCAGGTATCCCGCAGTCCGAGTGCGGCGCGGATCTGCGGGCCGGTCAGCACGCGCGAGCCGGCGGTCCCCTTCACGCTCGCCCGGACAACGCGGGGAGAGACGCCGCGCTCGAGCACCTTGACGCTGCGAAACCTCCCGGGGGCGCCGAGTGCGCGGTCGAGTGTGGCCGCTGAGAAGGTGGCGGTCCAGCGGTGATAGGGCGACTGCGTGTCGTATGGGTCGGGCACGCCGACCAGCCAGGGCTTCGAGAGGGCGCCGACGAAGGAGAACTCGACGTTCTCGGTATGCCCGCCCGACGTGGAGAAGTAGTACGTCACAGCGGGGTCGCCGCCGTAGGTGAGGATTCGGCCGGCGGTGGCGCGCACGGCGGCGTCCGAGCGCACACTCTCTCCGTTGACGCCGCGATAGACCTGCGAGCGGGTGTCGGGGTACTGGTCGAACAAGCCGGTCGTCTTGCGGGTGGCCAGTGCGTAGGTCCGCGCGGTCACCGCCTGCGCCTTGAGCGCCTCGAGCGGCCACGAGGAGGGCATCTCGCCCGCAACGACGCCGCGCACGTAGGAGTCGATGTCGAGCACGTTGATCGCGGTCACGCCCGCACCCTCGGTGCGGATCTCGACCTCACCGCGGTAGAGGCCGCTCGAGATCCCGTTCAGCGCCGGGCCGAGCAAGCGCAGCGGGTCGGAGCCCTCGAAGCGCGCCCCGTTGCCAAAGCGCCCGATTCGCTTGCCCCGCGCCGTCGTGACGAGCACGCCGCCGCGCGACTCGCGGGCCACGTAGGTCGTGTGGGGGTTGAGCTCGCGGGCGCGAATCCGCGTGGCGCCGCGCACGCGTATGTAGGGGTCGTCCGGCTGCATGAGCACTCGAACGGCGCGGCTGGGAGCGCTGCTCATGCGAGTGCCCTTGTAATAGTGCGCCAGAATCCCCTCGTACCTGCTCCCCTTGAGGGCGTAGCCGTAGGCCCCGTACTGGCTCATCCCGATGCCGTGACCGAACCCCGCGCCGCGGATCACGTGGCGCACGGCAGCGCCCGCCGCCGGCGGCACGGCGACCATGACGAGCAGCAGGGCGATAAGGAGCGGGACGGTTCGGCGCATGACAGGTATCAACGCTTCTATCGGTTCAAGGTAGCGGTGGCGTCAGGCGACCGAGAACAGGCGCCACTCACCGGGGATGCCCCGAAGCTCGCGCGCGCCGCGGTCTTGGAAGTCGATTCCAGACCCGGCGACCAGGTCCTTCACGGTGCTCGAGACGAGCACCTCGCTCGGCTCGGCGCTGTCCATCACGCGGGCCGCGATGTGCAGCGCAAGCCCGCCCAGATCCCCGTCCATGACCTCGAGCTCCCCGGTGTGAAGCCCGGCGCGCACCTCGAGGCCGAGCGAGCCCATCGAGCCGGCCACGTCGGCGGCACAGCGGATCGCGCGCGCTGGGCCGTCGAAGGTTGCGAGGAAGCCGTCGCCGGTCCGCTTGACTTCACGGCCGCGGTGGCGCCCGAGCGCCTGGCGGAACATCGCGTCGTGGCGCTCGAGCAGGAAGCGCCAGCTGCGGTCGCCCATCTGGGCCGCGCGCTCGGTCGATCCGCAGATGTCTGTGAAGAGCACCGTCGCGAGCATCCGGTCGGGCTCGCGGTCGTGCCGTGCCCCCGTGAGGAACTCCTCGATCTCTCCGAGCACCCCCTCGGTGTCGCCGACCGAGAACATGTTCTGATCGCCCTCGAGCTCGACGTACCGCGCGCCGGGGATGCGCTCGGCCAGATAGCGCGAGTGCTCGATCTTGATGAACGAGTCATCGCGGCGGTGTAGCACGAGCGTGGGCACGCGGATCGAGGGCAGCACTTCGCGCACGTCGAACTCGCCGATGAGCTCGAGGATCCGCCGGATCGTCGATGGGCTCGCCGCGAGCCGCTCGAGCCGGCCCGCCCACTCGCGAAAGCCCGGATCGACCATGTTTGCGGGCGCAACTCCGCCGGCCACCCAGCCCTCGCCCCAGTGCTCGACCAGCTCCGCCATCCGCTCGTTGCGCCGCTCGGCCGACCACGCCCACTCGTATCCGGGCGCCCAGGTGGCGCGTGCGAAGGACGCGTAGAGCACCAGCGCGCTCACGCGCTCCGGATAGGTGGCGGCGAATATGGCGGCCATCGGCCCGCCCTCGAGCGTGCCGGCGATCGCGGCGCGCTCGGATCCCGCGGCGTCCATCACCGCCAGGACGTCGTCCATCTGTTCCTCCAGCGTGGGTGCGCCGGCGAGCGGGTCGGACAGGCCCGAGCCGCGCCGGTCGAAGGTGATCACCCGGGCGAACTGGGTCAGCCGCGCCATCACGCGTGCGAGCGACTCCTCGGACCAGAGGTACTCGACCGGCGAGAGCCACGGCGGGATCCAGACCCGGTCCCTGTCTTCGCTGCCCTCGACGATGTAGGCGATCGAGAGCTCGCCGCTCTGGGCGTAGCGGGCCACGGGTGCCATGCCTTTGAACTTACCTGTGCCGGGTATCGTGCTCTCGCGATGAACCGAAAGGCATCCGACCTGTTCGTGGAGTGCCTCGAGGTCGAGGGCGTCAAGCACGTGTTCGGGATCCCGGGGGAGGAGACGCTCGATCTCAACGAGTCGCTTTCGCGCTCCTCGATCGACTTCGTGCCGGTCCGCCACGAGCAGGGCGGCGCCTACATGGCGGACGTCTACGGCCGGCTCACGGGTCATGCCGGTGTCTGCCTCGGGACGCTCGGCCCTGGTGCGCTCAACCTGACCACCGGCGTGGCGGATGCCTTCCTCGACCGCGCGCCGCTCGTGGCGCTCACCGGCCAGGGCGACCTCGAGCGCATGCACAAGGAGTCCCATCAGTACATCGACCTCCTGCGCGTGATGCGTCCGATCACCAAATGGAACGCCCGTCTCTCCGACCCCGCGATCATCCCCGAGGTCGTTCGCAAGGCGTTCAAGCTGGCCGAGGCAGAGAAGCCGGGCGCCACCCACATCGAGCTGCCCGAGGACGTGATGGCGTCGGAGATCGACGCCGCACCGCTGCCGCGCCGCCGCCAGGCTCGCCCCGAGCCCGCCGCTCGCGAGCTGCTCAAGGCTGCCGACCTGGTGCGCGGCTCGATCAACCCGGTCGCGCTGGCGGGCAACGGAGTGATCCGCGGGAGGGCGGCGCCCGCGCTGCGCGAGTTCGTGCGCTCCACCGGTATCCCCGTGGCCGAGACCTTCATGGGCAAGGGCCTGCTCTCACCGGACAGCCCGAAGTCGCTCGGCACGGTCGGCCTCCAGTCGGGCGACTACACGATGGCGGGCTTCGACGAGGCGGATGTGGTGCTCGCCATCGGCTATGACCTGGTCGAGCACTCGCCCGAGCACTGGAACCCAGGGCGCGACAAGACGATCATCTGCATCGACTCCGTGCCGGCGGAGACCGACGCCTTCTTCATGCCGGAGGTCGAGCTGGTCGGCGACCTCTACAACATCCTCACCCGCCTCGGCGAGGAGTGCCGCCACGTGCCCCATTGCGGGGGCTCGCAGCGCCTGCGCGAGCTCGTTCTCGGCCGCTTCGAGCAGGCCAAGGACGACGACGGCTTTCCAGTACAGCCGCCGCGCGCGCTCTTTGAGATCCGCAAGGCGCTCGGCCGCGAGGACATCCTGATCTCGGACGTCGGGCTGCACAAGCTCTGGATCGCCCGCATGTTTCCGGCCCACGAGCCGAACACCGTGCTGATCGCGAACGGACTGGCGGGAATGGGCTTCGCGCTGCCGGCGGCGATAGCGGCCAAGATCGTCCACCCCGATCGCAACGTGGTGACGGTCAACGGTGACGGCGGCTTTCTCATGAACTGCCAGGAGCTCGAGACCGCCGTGCGCACCAAGACGCCGATCGTGAACGTGATCTGGGAAAACGGCCAGTACGGCTCGATCGTCTGGAAGCAGGACAAGAAGTTCGGAAGGCACTTCGGCACCGACTTCACCAACCCGGACTTCGTCATGCTGGCGGAGAGCTTCGGCATCCCGGCCTGGCGCTGCGGGTCGGCGGACGAGTTCGGCGAGCGCCTGCGCCACGCCCTCTCGCTCGAGGTGCCGTCGCTGATCGTGCTGCCGATCGACTATTCGCTCGACGTGGCCATACACGAGGAACTCGGAACGGAGACAGTCGCAACATGAGCATCGCAACCGCTGAACAGACGGTCGTCGACAAGGTCAACAAGCAGCTCTTCATCGGGGGCGAGTGGCGCGACGGCACCGGCGGCGCCACGCTCGAGGTGCTCGACCCATCGACCGAGGAGCCGATCGCAGAGGTCGCCGACGCCACCACCGAGGACGCGATCGCGGCGCTCGACGCGGCTGTCGATACCCAGAAGGAGTGGGCCGCCTCGCCGCCCAACGATCGCGCCGGAATCCTGTGGAAGGCCTTCGAGCTGATGACCGCGCGCGCCGACGAGCTGGCGACGCTCATGACGCTCGAGATGGGCAAGCCGGTGGCCGAGTCGAAGGCCGAGATCCTCTACGCCGCCGACTTCTTTCGCTGGTACTCGGGCGAGGCGCTTCGCATCGACGGCAACTACAAGCAGTTCGCCAACGGCACCAGCCGGGTGATCGTGATGCAGCAGCCGGTCGGACCGGCGCTGATGATCAC
>JBEVKF010000039.1:0-18044 GCA_040509755.1 Thermoleophilaceae bacterium
CAGCACAGCGGCGGCCAGATGCGGACGCCCGACCGGCTTGCCGGCCGCCTTTCGCGCCAGGATCGGCTCCGGGTCGACCTCGAAGCCGAGCTTCTCGAGACGCTCGGCCATGGCGTCGGCGCGGCGCTCGCGGGCAGCGCGCGCCGCCAGCAGGCGTTCGCCCAGCAGCGCGCTGCGGTGGTCGATCCCGTACCCGAGCACGTGCAGGTCCTCGTAGCCGCCGTCGACCGCCGAGATCTCGGTGGCCGCCACCACGCGTACGCCGTGGAGGGCACCCGCGGCGAGCGCCTCGTCGACCCCGTCGACCGTGTCGTGATCCGACAGCGCAAGCAGCTCCACGCCCGCCGCGGCGGCATTCTCCACCACCTGGGCAGGCGCCAGCTCTCCGTCGGAGTGGACCGAGTGCGACTGGAGATCGAAGACGGGGGCGCTCACGCGCGGCAAGGGTACCTCGCCGCGCGGAGCTCCCTTGCGGCTCAGCGCGTGGCCGGCGTGCCCGTCTTGGGCCCGCGATCCTCTCCGCCCGCGACGGCCCGGTAGATCCCGAGCAGGATCATCGTGCCGATGATCGCCCCGAGCAGGCCGCCGAGGTCGAACATGTCGTCGTCTCCGATGCCCAGCAACTCCGTGAAGAGGAAGAAGCCGACCAACGCGCCCGCCAGGCCGAGCAGGATCGTGACGAAAAAACCGCCTGGATCCTTGCCCGGCATCAGGGCCTTGGCTACGAACCCGGCAACGAGGCCGAGAATTATTGCTCCGATCATGGTGTTCTGGTACCCCCGTTTTGTCGCAAGCATGCGGCTCGGCCGCATGCGCGCGAATTCTGTTTTGTCGCAAGCATGCGGCTCGGCCGCATGCGCGCGATCTTGTTATTCGACGTGTAAGCCGTGCCGCATCGTGTTCTCTGTAACTACACGCGGTTCGACGAATTGCAACAGGTAGTCAGGTCCCCCCGCCTTTGACCCTACCCCCGAACGCCGGTTTCCGCCGAAGGGTTGGCGCCCTACCATCGCCCCGGTGATCCCTCGGTTGACGTAGAGGTTGCCCACCGGTGAGCGCTCGGATACGCGCTCGACGGTTCCCGGACTGCGGGAGAAAAGACCGCCGGTAAGCGCGAAGGGCAGCGAGTCGATTACGTCCATCGCCTCGTCTACGTCCCGGACCGCCGTCAGCGAGAGCAACGGGCCGAAGATCTCCTCGCGGTTCACGGGCGAGTCCTCGGGCAGCCCGACCACCAGCGACGGTGAAGCGAACCAGCCAACCTCGGGCACCGGCTCGGCGCTGGCGCGCAGTGCGTCGCCGGCCAGCTCGCGGTAGCGCAGGACGCGCTGCTGGGCCTCCTGCTCGATCACCGGCGGCACCTCGGTGGCGAACTCGTCGGCCTGCCCGACGCGCAGCACGTCGATCGCTCCGGCCAGGCGCTTGACCAGCGTCTCGGCGATCGCCTCGTGCACCAACACGCGCGCCGCGGCCGAGCATTTCTGCCCCGCGTAGCCGAAGGCTGAGTGCACGAGCTCCGGCACCGCCTCGTCGAGATCGGCGTCTGCATCCACGATCACGCAGTTCTTGCCGCCCATCTCGGAGACCACGCGCTTGACGTGGCCCTGCTCGTCCGGTGTCTCGGCCGACGCTCTCAGGATCTCGAGGCCCACAGGGGCCGAGCCGGTGAACGCGATCACGTGCACGCGGGGGTCGCGCACGAGGGCCGCGCCCGCCCCGCCGTGTCCGGGGAGGAGGGCCAGGGCGTCACGCGGGACGCCCGCATCGTGCAGCGCCTCGACCAGCGCAAGCGCGTTCCCCGGGGACTGCTCTGCCGGCTTGAGCACGGCGGCGTTGCCGACGGCCAGTGCGGCGGCGGTCATGCCGCAGGGAATGGCCAGCGGGAAGTTCCACGGCGCGATCACCGCCGTCACCCCGCGCGGCGCGTAGCGCATCGTGTTGCGCTCGCCGGGCACCTGCACGAGCTCGCGCCCGCGGTCCAGCTCGATCGCCTCGAGCGCGTAGTACTCCAGGAAGTCGATCGCCTCGCACACGTCGCCATCGGCCTCGGGCCAGGGCTTCGCGCACTCCCGGACCTGCAGAGCGGCCAGCTCGAGCCGGCGTTCGCGCAGGCGCGCCGCCGCGCGGCGCAGGACCTCCGCCCGCTCGAGCGCCGGGCGGGCGCTCCACTCGCGAAAGCCGCGCTCGGCCGCCTCCACTGCGGCGGCGGCTGTGGCCTCCGCCGCGACGGGGGCGAGCGCGACCGCGCGCGTGGGCATTCCGGGATCGGAGGACACGAGCTCCTCCCCCGCGGACCTGTCGGCACCGATGATCACCGGCACCGACAGGGGAAGCCTGGCGTCGAGCGAGCGAAGCGCCTCCAGGAGCGCGTCGCGGACCGGCGCGCGGCGCAGCTCGAGGATCGGCTCGTTGCTGAAGGCGCCGGAGCTCACGGCGGGGCGAGCAGCTCCTCGACCGCGACCCCGCGCTGCTGATCTCCGAGAAACGACTCGTTGGCCGTGTTCTCGAGCAGCCGGCGAACGAGGTAGGCCATCCCAGCGACCATGTCGCCGACGGGACAGTAGATGCGCACGCGCATGTCGTGCGCGATCAGGGCCACAGCCAGGTCATCGCCCAGCCCGCGCAGCACCTGGAATTCGAGGTCGCGGTCCTCGCGCCCGGCCGCGCGGTTGGCCGCGATCGCGTGCGCCACCGAGCGCAGGTTGTGCGAGGCGATCGCCGGGCGCACGTACGGCCAGCCCTCGAGCAGGCGCTTTGTGAGCGCCTCGAAGTTTCGGTCGGACTCGGCCTTCTCCTCGAACACCGGCGGGGTCCAGCCGTGCTGGCGCGCGGCCACGACCTCGTGATCCCAGTAGGCGCCCTTGACGAGCCTTACCACCAGCGGCGTCTCACGCTCGTTCGAGCGCGCCCATTCGATCGTCCGCTCGAGGTGCTCGGGCGACTCGCGCAGGTAGGCCTGCACCACGACACCGGCGGAGGGGCCGTCGCGCAGCTCGGGCTCGTCGAGCAGCTCGAACACCAGGTCCATCGTGGCCTCGAGCGTGTCCACCGACTCCATGTCGATGTGCAGGTGGGCGCCGAGCTCCCCTGCGCGAACGAGCAGCGGGCGCATACGCCGGGCCGCGTCGTCGCGACCGACCGCGGGAGCCTCGGGGCGCAGCAGGGGGCTGAGCGCGGACACCTTCACAGACAGGTTCACGCGCGGCAGCGGGCCGAGCGAGTCGGCCTCGAGGGTCGGCTGGGGCGGCCAGCCCGGGGCGGCCTTGGCAAGCGTCTCGAGTGCGTCCATGCAGCGCTCCGCATAGCGATCGGCCTCCGCCTGCGTGACCGTCGCCTCGCCGAGCAGGTCGAGCGACACCGCGGCGCGGTGCTCCCAGAGCTGGCGGATCGGCTTCACCGCGGCCCGCGGGGTCTCGCCGACGATGAAGCGGTGGGCCATGCGCCGCACCCCGGCGGCGGCCGCCGCCCCCAGCGCCGCGCGACCCGGCTTGCTGGCGGACATCCTCATCGCGGCCTCGATCGACGGCGGGCGGTCGCCCACGTCCTCTAGGTAGTCGGCCAGGTGGCGAGCGAGCTCGTCGAGGCTGCGACAGGCGGGGGTGACGTCCACGAACCGAAACAGAGCCGCACGCAGCTCGGCATCGTGGGCCGCCATCTCCATGGCCCTGTCGTCGAGCGCCTTGAGCGGATGGCGGCTCTTCCCGGGGAATGCGGCGTGGACCGAGCGGCCGACGCTTTGCAGCTCCTCTTCCACAGTCGAACCGTATCCTGCCGCCATGCCCCGCCTGGTACTTGGCCCCGTTCTGCGCTACGTGGGCGAAACCGAGGCCGTGATCTGGGTCGAGACCGACGCCGAGTGCGAGGTCGAGGTGCTGGGCACGCGCGAGCGCACATTCTGCGTCTGCGATCACCACTACGCACTCGTCTGCTGCGGCGATCTGGAGCCCGGCGCCTGGCACGAGTACGAGGTCGCGCTCGACGGCGAGCGGGTCTGGCCTGTCGGCGACGGCTTTCCCGCCAGCGCCTTTCACACCTATCCCAAGGAAGGGGAGCTGAACGTGGTGTTCGGCTCGTGCCGGGTGGCCGCGCCGCACGACCCGCCGTACTCGCTCACGAAGGACGAGGACCCGCGCGGCCGCGAGATCGACGCCCTCCACACGCTCGCCCAGCGGATGCGGAACCAGCCGCGCGACGAGTGGCCGGACGTCCTGCTCATGATCGGCGACCAGGTCTACGCGGACGAGGTGTCGCCTTTCACGCGGTCCCACATCGAGACACGGCGCGACCCGTCCGAGGAACCCGGGGAGCGTGTGGTGGACTTCGAGGAGTACACGCACCTCTATGAGGAGAGCTGGGGCGACCCAACCATTCGCTGGCTCCTCTCCACCGTCTCGACGGCGATGATCTTCGACGACCACGACGTCCACGACGACTGGAACATCTCCCAGGCCTGGCTCGACGAGATGCGCTCAAAGGACTGGTGGAATCGCCATATCCTGGGTGCGCTCGCGTCGTACTGGGTCTACCAGCACCTCGGCAACCTCCCGCCGGGTGATCATCGCGAAGACGAGCTGTTCAAGCGCGTCCAGGCCGCAGACGACGCCGAGTCGATCCTCGAGGAGTTCGCCTACCAGGCCGACCGCGCTAGCGCGGGCACGCGCTGGAGCTACTGCCGCGACCTCGGCCGGACGCGGCTGTTGGTCGTGGACTCGCGCGCCGGCCGTCAGCTCGAGGAAGGCCGGCGGTCCATGCTGGACGAACGCGAGTGGAAGTGGCTCGAGCAGCAGGTGTCGGGTGACTTCGACCATGTCCTGATCGCCACCTCGCTGCCCTGGCTGCTAGGGCGTGGCATGCACTTCGCCGAGGCCTGGAGCGAGGCCGTGGCCGGCGGAGGCTGGGGCGAGGCGTTCGTGCCGATCGCCGAGCGCGTCCGCCGGGCGGTGGATCTCGAGCACTGGGCGGCCTTCGGCGAGTCCTTCGCGCGCCTGGCCGAGATCATCCGCTCGGTCGCGGCCGGCGAGCGCGGGCGGGCGCCGGCGTCGGTCGTGGTGCTCTCGGGAGACGTCCACCACGCCTACCTCTTCGAGGTGGCCTTCCCGCGCGGATCGGGCGTTCGGTCGAGCGTCTGGCAGGCGGTCTGCTCGCCGTATCGAAACCCGCTCGAGCGCAAGGAGCGGCGTGTGATCCGCCTGGGCATGTCGCGACCGTTCGAGGCGGTCTGGCGCAGGCTCGCGCGCTCCGCCGGGGTCGGCGATCCGCCCGTGCGGTGGCGCATGGTCGGCGACGGCCCCTGGTTCGACAACCAGGTCGCGTCGCTGCGGATCGACGGGCGCCAGATCGAGATGACCCTGGACAAGGCCGTGCCGACGAGCACGGACTCGGCGCGGCTCGATCGCGTACTCGACCACCGCTTGGCTTAGATTCAAAGCCGATGGATTACCCGGTCGAGACGTTCACCGCCGCCGAGCGCGCCGCGCTGGCGCCGCACTTCACGAACCTCGACATGCCCGTCTTTGCCCTCGTCAACCTGCCCGAGACGGTCAAGGGTGCATTGTTTGCGCGCTATTCGCGCTATCAGGGCACGCTGAGGCGGCTCTACCTCGACGAGTTCGCGGGGGAGGCGGCGCCGGGAGCGTCCTTCGACGGCGAGGAGGGCGAGCGCGCCCGCAAGCTCTACGAGCGCATCTTCCTCGGGTACGGCGACGACTCGGTGGCCCAGCTCGGCGGGGCGCACATCGCCATGGAATGGGTTTCCAACGTGATGACCAAGCTGCTCCAGCGCGGCCGGCTGGCCGCCTATCTCGAGCAGTCGACGCGCTACATCCCCTACGACGGGCCGATTGCCGAGGGCTTGGGGTACCGCTACTGGCGCAATCCGGAGCTCGGGCCGCGGTACGAGGCCGCGATGGACTCCCTGTTCGACTCCTACTCGGAAGCGCTCCCGCGCGTGATGGCCTGGGCCGAGGAGCGCTTCCCGCGGGGCCCCGACCAGGCGGAGGGCGCCTACCGCGGCTCGATCAAGGCAAAGGCGCTGGACCTTCTGCGCGGCCTGCTGCCCGCGGCCTCGCTCTCGCACATGGGCATGTTCGCCAGCGGACAGGCCTACGAGCAGCTGCTGCTGCGCCTGTACGCGTCACCGCTGCCCGAGGCGCGCGACTACGCGGACATGATCCTGGCCGAGCTGAAGGCGGTGATGCCGAGCTTCGTCGCGCGCGTCGAGCGGCCCGAGCGCGGCGGCGAGTGGATCTCCTACTTCGAGGAGCGCGCCGAGGCGAGCGAGCGCTGGACCGAGCGGCTCGGGCTGGACCGCGCCCGGCGCGACGAGCCCGCCGGGCCGGCGGTGCGCCTGCTCTCGGTGGAGGGCGACGAGGACGACCTGCTCGCGGCCCTGCTCTTCGAGGCCGCCGCCTGCTCTGAGGAGGACACGCGCCGGGCGGTGCGGGCGCTGCCGCCCGATGAGCGCGCGGCGATGCTGGCCGAGCTGATCGGCGAGCGCCAGAACCGCCGCCACCGGCCCGGCCGCGGCTTCGAGGCGCTGCGCTATCGCTTCGAGGTCGTATCCGACTACGGGGCGTTTCGCGACCTGCAGCGCCATCGCATGCTGACCGTGCAGTGGCAGACGCTCGGTCCCGACCTCGGCGCGGGCGTGCCGGAAGAGCTCGAGCAGGCCGGCGTGGCGGACTCCTATCGCGCCGGGCTCGAGCGCTCGAGCGCCGAGTACACGCGCATCGCGGCGGCCGGCCTGCCGGAGCTGGCGCCCTACGCACTCTGCCTCGGCTATCGAATCCGCTACATGCTCGACATGAACGCGCGCGAGGCGATGCACCTGATCGAGCTGCGCTCGGGCCGCGAGGGCCACCCGGCCTACCGCGCCGTCGCGCACGCCCTGCACGCGGAGATCGCGCGGGTCCATCCGGCGGTGGCGGCGTCGATGAGCTTCGTCGACCGCGACACCGAGCCGCGTCTCGAGCGCATCCTCTCGGAGATTCGGGCGCACGCGAAGCAGACGGCTCGCGCCTAGCGCAACTTCACTTCCCCATAACGGTTACAGGGGCACCCACCCACCAAGGAGGATGCCCCTATGAGTCAGCGTAGCAACAGGGTCCTGCTCGGCCTCTTGGCCGCGGCAGCCCTAACGCTCGTGAGTGCCGCCGTCGCGATGGCGGCCACGATCATCGGCGACGATGGTCCCAACACCCTCACCGGCAGCGACGAGCGCGATCGAATCGTCGCGAAAGGCGGGGACGACATCGTCAACGCCCTCGCCCGCGGCGACCTCGTCAGCGCAGGTGACGGCAACGACACCGTCAACGCGGGATCCGGACGCGACGGCGTGTCTGGCGGTGAGGGCAACGACGTGCTCAACGGCGAGCGCGGCCATGACCTCCTCGGCGGAGGTGCCGGTGACGACCAGATCGACGGCGGCGAGAAGGGCGACCGCCTGCACGCCGGAGAGGGCAACGACACCGCCAGGGGCGGTCACGGAGCCGACTGGGTCTTCGGAGCTGCCGGCAACGACGCCCTTGACGGGGGCATCGGCCACGACCGTGTCCGCGGGGGCGAGGGCGACGACACCATCACCGGCGGCGGCGGCTTCCCGGGCCGGCGCGGCGACAAGCTGCACGGCAACGCCGGCAACGACAACGTCGCGGGCGGCGCGGGCTATGACCTCATCACCGGCAACGCCGGCGAGGACACGCTGAACGGCGGAGCGGGCTGCGACCGCATCTTCGCCGGGCCCGACAACGACACGCTGGAAGGCGGCGCCGGCAACAACCTGCATCGCTTCCGTTGCGAGCGCCTCCACGGCGGCGCGGGCAACGACGTGGCCAACGGCGGCAACGGCCGGGACTTCATGTCCGGCGGCCGCGACGACGACACCCAGAACGGCGGCGACGGCTCGGACAAGATCTTCGCCAATCATGGTCGCGACGTCTCCGACGGCGGCAACGGCCACGACGTTCTGTGGGCGCTGTCGCGCAAGGACGTGACGGCAATCGGTGACACCGAGGGCGACGAGCTCTCGGGCGGCGAGGGCCGGGACCGTTTCATGGTCCGTGACGGCGAGGTGGACGTGATCCACTGCGGCGCGGGCATCGATCGCGTCATCGCCGACCAGTACGACCAGGTCGACCCCGACTGCGAGCGGGTAGACCGCCGGGACATCACGTCGGTCGAGCAGGTCGAGGACGGCGAGGAGAACCGCACGGAGGAGCCCTCAGAGGACAAGGACGAGGGCTAGCCGCCGAGTGCCCGCCGCCGCGCGCAGGTGTAGCGTGCGGCGGCGTGCCTCACCCGCTTCTGCAGGACGTTCGCGTAGCCCCCTCGATCCTCGCCGCTGACTTCGCTCGCCTCGGCGAGCAGGTCGAGCTGGTGATGGATGCGGGGGCGCGCGTCATTCACGTGGACGTGATGGACGGCCACTTCGTTCCGCCCATCTCCATCGGAGCGCTTGTCGTCGACGCACTTCGCGACCTCGTCCACGAGCGCGAGGGCGTGCTCGACGTGCATCTGATGGTCGCGCGCCCCGAGCGCCGCATCGAGGAATTCGCGGCCGCCGGCGCCGACACGCTGATCGTGCACTGGGAGGCGACGCCCCACGTCCACTACGCGCTCAAAGCCGTGCGCGAGGCAGGCATGGACTCGGGCCTGGCCATCAACCCGGCCACACCACCCGAGGCGGTGTCGGCTCTGGGCGGGATGTTCGACCACCTGCTCTGCATGACGGTCAACCCGGGCTGGGGCGGGCAGCCCTACATCGACAGCTCGACCGCAAAGGTCGCCCGCCTGCGAGGGCTGCTCGGGCCGGACATGCCGATCGAGGTCGACGGCGGCATCATCGCCGCCACGGCGGGACCGGTGGCGGCCGCCGGGGCAACACTGTTCGTGGCCGGCTCCTCGATCTTCGGCGCCGACGATCCAGCCGCCGCCTACCGCGAGATCGCGGCGGCGGCTGGAGCGGTTTAAAGCGCCTGGCCCTCCAGCAGCGGGTCGGTCCCCTTGATCCGACAGCTCACCACGTCTCCGATCCGCGCGGGGTTCACCGGTAGGTGGGCGTGGGGAGCGAGCGTGCTGCCGTCGGTCTGGGTCATCGGCCACGGCTCCTCCTGCGAGGCGAGCACGACGCCGTCGGAGTCCACGCACTCGATCGTGACCCGCGCCCGCCCGGCCGCTCGCTCTGACCGGTTGGCGGAGGCGTGGTCGATGTAGATGAGCATCTCCGAGAACTCGGGGGAACGCTCGACGCGCAGCGCGGGCTTCGGCTCCTCGCCCTCGTCCTAGTCGCCGCCACCGCTCACGGCTAGAACCACCACGAGCGGCACCGAGACGGCCAGCAACACCAGCACCACGATCAGGCGGGTACGAGCCGGCCGCTCCATTGTTAAGGGGTCAGACCCCTCAACAATCGCGGGCGCGTGCCCTCTATGACCGCGGGCGCCAGTCGCGCTCCCTCGATCCCGCGCGTCGAGAGCTTCAGGCGCAGGATGCCGGTGCGAGTGGTGCCCGGCGAGGCCGCCCCGAAGACGAAGTTGCCGAGGCTGTACGCGACCAGGCGCCGGCCGCTGCGCACGATCGGCTGGAGCACGTGCGGGTGGGCGCCGATCACCGCGTCGGCGCCGGCGCTCAGCGCGGTGGCGGCGAAGGCGCGCTGGCGCCCGTCCTCTCGCGGAGAGCGCTCGACACCCCAGTGGAAGGTGGCGATCACCACGTCCGCCCTCTTGCTCGCGGCGCGCACGCCGGCGGCGATCAGCTCAGGCGTGGCGGGCTGGGTACCGGCGCGCCCGGGGCCGGCGAAGAACGACGCCGGCAGGATGTTGGAGAACCCGACGAAAGCGATACGCAGCCCGAGGCGCTCGACGACGCGCGGCTTCGCGGCCGCGGCGAGGCTGCCGCCGGCGCCCACCGGCACCATGCCGAACCGGCGCACGTGCTGGACGGTGTCGAGCATCGCCGCCGTGCCGTAGTCGCCCGTGTGGTTGTTGGCCAGGTTCAGCACGTCGAAGCCCGCGTATCGGGCCATCACGCGCAGCGCGGCAGGCGGGCCGCGGAAGTTGTACTCCTTTGGCACCGGTGCGCCGCGCAGCGAGACAGCGCACTCGAGGTTGCCGAAGGCCACGTCGGCCGCTCGGAGGCTTGCGGCCGTGCCCGTCCAGGGGTAGCTGAACCCACGCAGCGCCATGACCGCGCCGGGCCCGTCGCCGAGGTTGATGTCGCCGACCGAGGCGAGCGTGACCGCTCGCGTGCGCACCACCACCCTGCGAGACGGGGCGCCGTCAGCGCCGCGGGCGCGCAGCACGATCCGCCTGCGCGGCTGCTTGGGGCGCACGTCGCGCCGAAAGCGCCCTGCGGGATCGGCCCGAGCGCCCGCGAGCCCGGCCCAGCGGCCGTCCTCGAGGCGGATCTCGATCCGGACGCGCTCGCCCGCCTGCGCACCGGAGCCGTGCAGACCGACCGCGGTACCCGTGGCCACCAGCCGCGGGGCACGGAGCTCGAGTGCCCGCGCCGGCTGCGCGGCCGCCAGACCAGCGCTGGTGCAGAAAGACAGGGCCGCCAGCGCCGCCGCTGCCGCCCGGGCGCTCAACGCCGCTTGCGCTTGCGCGAGCTCGGCCGCTTCGGAGCGGGCTCGGGCTCGTCGCCATCCGGCTCGGGCGCCGGTTCCGCGTCCGGCGGAGGGGCCAGGCCGCGGCGCTGCGCCGGCGTCGGCCATGGCACCGCCTCGCCCGTTTCCCAGGCCTCGCCGCGTCCTCCAGGCCACCTACCCAGGATGAGCAGCCCCACGGCGCCCAGCCAGAAGGCCTGGATGATCACCGGCACTCCCGGGATGAGCGGCAGCACGAGCAGAACGCCGCAGATCACGCCCAGGATGCCCATGAATGGACTCATGAGCCCCACGCGGCGGGCGCGCAGCGGGAGCATCACGAACAGGAACGCGACCGCCACGGTCCCGGCCAGGCCGAAGCCCGCGACGAAGCCGTTCTGCCCATCCTGCGTGAGGTCGTCCGCGCGCACATCCCCGGGCTCGCCGCGAATCGGCACGCCGTCGACGAACTCCGAGGCGACATCGAGCTGGGAAAGCGCGCCGAGCACCTGACTGAGCGCGTACAAGACCGGTCCGGCGAAGATCAGGTAGACGAACCAGCTCGGCATCTGCGGGTTGCGCAGGCGGATCGCCCGAAACAGGTAGTAGAAGACCAGGATCAGGCAGAGCGCCGAGAGTGCCTGAACGACGCGCGAAGCGATCAAGCTGCTCGAGTGCTGGTCGACCGAGACCAGGAACTCCGGCAGCGGCTCGAGCCCCGGCCTGCGCTCCAGCAGCGTTTGGATGAGCACCTGCCCGGCCAGGACCAGCAGGCCGGCCGCGAACGCCGCAACCGCGGCCGGGGGGCCGAAGCGGGCCTCCCACTGGAGCTGGTCTTCCTTGCTCACCGGCGTGGTTGGGTGCGCGCAACGCGCGGGGGGTGGTACTCGACGTCGTCGCGTTCGACCGCACGCGAGAGGCGGTCGCCCGCGGCGAGCAGGAGGTCGAGGGCCGGCGCCATCAGGCGAATCAGTCCCTCCACGCGCCGTTGAGTGCGCAGCTGGTCCGGATTGAGTGGCGCCAAGCGGGTCAGCCGCCCCGCTGGTGGAAGTAGAACTCGGGCAGCGCGGCCTTGGCCACCTCGGCCGTGATCTGCTGCGCCAGGTGGAGATCGCCCGCACGCACCGCGAGGTCGTCAATCGTCACGATGCCCACCAGGACCTCGCCTTCGGTCACGGGCAGGCGCCGAATCCGGTGCTGCACCATCAGCGCAACCGCCTCCTCGAGGTCCATTTCGACCTCGCCGGTGACGATCGGCCGCGAAGCCACCGAGCCCGCCAGATCGGCCGGATCGACTCGGTCGGCCACGACCGCAAGCGCGAGATCGCGGTCGGTGATCACGCCGACCGCGCGCTCACCGTCGCTGATCACCACGGAGCCGACGTTGTGGTCGCGCATGAGCTCGCCGATATGGCGAAGGCTGTCCCCGCTCTCGGCGGTGACGACGCCCTGCGTCATCACATCTGAGATGCGCACCAGTGCGACATTACCCGGTCTCGTCTGAGGCCGGTTCCCTAAATCCGTCATCTAGACTCGAACGCATGTCCTCAGAAGACCCATTTGGCGGCCTCTTTGGCGATCCCGACGAGCTGCGCCGGCGCATGGGCGAGTTCGCTGAGCAGATGCAGGGCGCGCAGCGAGTGGCCTGGGCCGACAACGCGATCAAGCTCGCGGTCGACATGACGGTTGCCGGAATACAGCGCATGAACCTGCAGGGCAACTCCGAGCAGCAGGCCGCGGACCTGCTGCAGGCGATGCGCCTGGTGTTCCCCGAAGCCGTGATCCTCGTCCGCGAGGCGCGCGAAGGCTTCGGGACCGCCTAGGTCTCGCTCTCGGCCGTCCCCCCGGTCCCCCGGCGCGACGCCTCGTCGGCCCGGTCCTCCCTTCCCAGAGCGATCACCTCCTTGAAGGAGCGCACGCGGAAGATGAAGACGAGCGCCGCGAAGCCGATCCCGAACGTCAGCACGCCGATCGCGATCTGCTGTCCGACCGAGTAGGAGGCCACGGTCGCGCTGCCTCCGAAGACCTTCACGAGCAACGCCTGAGTCACCCCCGCGCCCTGCGGGGTGAAGGGCACCGCGGCCGAGACGGCGTTCACGCCCAGTACCAGGAGGACGTTCTTCACCGAGCCGCCCACGTTGAACGCTTCGAGCAGCCACCAGAAGGCCGCGAACCGAAACAGCCAGCCGCCGAACTGCACCGCGAAGACCTCGCGCAGGTACCGGCGCCGGTCGTGCAGGATCGTAAAGCCCTGCTTGACCCGTTCCCAGAAGGCCTTCACGCGCACGCTGAGCAGGGCGAAGCCGGCCAAAGCGCCGACCGCCAGGACCGTCAGCAGGAACAGCGTGAAGCGCGGGTGCTGGGCGAGGTAGGAGAGATCGAAGGCGTTCAGCTTCGCGAAATCCGGCGGCTTTGGGAAAACGCCCTGGGTGAAGGCGAAGATCAGGATCAGCGTGCCCATCGCGATGTCGAAGCCGAGCTCGACCCCAAAGCTCGCTGCCACGGCCGGGTAGCTCGAGTTCGGCACGGACTTCTTGGTCAGAAAGAGGCGGACCACATCGCCGCCGCGCGCCGGGATCACCGCGTTGAAGCCATAGCCCGCGAAGTAGGAACCCCAGATGTTGAGGAAGCGGATGTGCTCGGTGGGATAGGCGGCACGCAGGACGTTGAAGCTCGCCAGCGCCCGCAGGGTCAGGTACGCGGTGAAGAACGCCAGAGCGAGCACCAGCGGTCCCAAACGAACGTCTGCCAGGTTGGAGAAGAATGAGTCGACGGCGTCGAAGAACGACTGGAACGACTCACCGATGTCCGCCCAGGCCGGCACGAAGGAGAAAGGTACGCGCGACGAGCCGAACCGGGCCCGCGCGCGCCGCGTATACCTTCACGACATGGCCCCGAGCGACGCCACGCTCGTCGAGCGCCTCCCGCGCGACAGCAGCGGGGACGAGCTGCGCGAGCTCTACAGGCGCTATTCCGGCGAGCTGTTCGGCTTCGCCTGCAACGCCCTTGGCGACCGCGAGGTCGCCGAAGAGGTCGTGCAGGACGTGTTCGCACGCGCCTGGCGCCACGCCGACGACTACGACCCGCGCCGCGGGACGGTGCGCACCTGGCTCTATGCGATCGCCCGCAACCGGATCGTGGACGCCCGGCGGCGGGCCGCGGTGCGACCCGGCCTGGCCAAGCGCGAGCCCGAGGAGGGCCCGGGCGAGCTCGACCGCCGCCTCGAGCAGGCCGTGCTCAGGTGGCAGGTGGCGGCCGCGCTCACGCGCCTGTCGTCCGAGCACCGAGAGGTGATCCGCCTTGCCCACTACGGCGGGCTGAGCCTGCGCGAGATCGCCGAGCACAAGGGGATACCGCTGGGGACGGTCAAGAGCCGCACCTCGTACGCCCTGCGCACCCTGCGGCTGATCCTCGACGAGATGGAGGTGGGGCGATGAGCCGCTGCCACAGCCACGGTGAGCTGGTCGGCGGCTTTGTGCTGGACGCGCTCGAGCCCGCCGAGATGGAGGAGATGCGCAACCACGTGGCGAGCTGTCCCGCCTGCGGACGCGAGGCGCGCGCCATGGCCGGCCTGCCCGCGTTGCTCGACCAGATCGAGCCCTCCGACATCCCTCCGCCCGCCCTTTCGCCCGATGTCGAGGAGGCCGTGCTCGACCTCTTCACCCGCGAGCGCCCGAAGCCCGCGGCGGCCCCGAGGCGCCGTCGCAGGCTGGCCGCGATGGCGGGTGCGCTCGCGCTGGTCGCCGTGGCGGTGGTCGCGATATTCACCGCGCTCGCTTCCGACGACGAGCCCGGCGACAGCGCCTACGCCACGGCGAAGCTCGCGCCCCAGGCGCAGGGCACCGCGGCTCGCGCGACCGCCTACGCCGACGCGGTGCCCGCCGGAACCCGCGTCAGGCTGTGGGCGCGCGGTCTCGACGGGTCGAGGACAGCGGTCTACGAGCTCTGGTGCGTGCGAAGCGATGGCGGCTGGGTCAGCGGCGGCACCTTCCGCGCGGGCGCCGACGGCGCCGCGCGCGCCGAGCTCACCGCCGCCGTCAAGCCCGGCGACTACCACATGATGATCGTGACCCGGCGCTCGGGAGCAGCACCCGAGGGAGCCCGCGGGACACCCGTGCTGCAAGGAGCGTTGCGCTACTGATGCGAATTCGGACGATCTATCCGATGCTGCTCGTGGTCCTGTGCCTGCTGGTTGCCTCCTGTGGAGACGACGACGACAGCGGCGACAGCGGCTCGAGCGCCGGCAACAGCGGCTCGAGCGGCGACAACAGCGGCGGCGCCTCCGGCGCCAAGGGCACGAAGCTGAAGCTCGAAGCCGACCCGGGCGGAGCGCTCAAGTTCGACAAGACGAGCCTGACCGCGAAGGCGGGCAAGGTCACGGTGGTGCTCAGCAACCCGTCGAGCGTCCCACATGCGATCGAGGTCGAGGGCAACGGCGTCGAGGCGGAGGGCGAGACCGTCACCGATGGCGGCACGTCAACCGCAAGCGCCGACCTGAAGCCCGGCGAATACGAGTTCTACTGCCCCGTCGACGACCACAAGGAGGCCGGCATGGAGGGCACCCTGACGGTCAACTAGCGAAGCGCCGCGAGCACGAGTTCGTCGTGCTCCTTCGGCTTGACCTTGCCGAAGATCTTCTCGACCGCGCCGTCGGCGCCGATCACAAACGTCGTTCGCTCGGCGCCCCAGTACTGCTTGCCGAACTTCGACTTCTCCACCCACACGCCGTAGGCCTCACAAACCGAGTGGTCCTCGTCGGCCAGCAGGGTGAAGTTGAGCGTCCGCTTGTCGTGGAAGCGCTTCACCCGCGACACCGGGTCAGGCGAGACGCCGAGAACCACCGCGTTGGCCTCCGCATAGTCCGGCCCGTGGTCGCGCACTCCGCACGCCTGGGTCGTACAGCCGGGGGTGTCGGCCCGGGGGTAGAAGTACAGGACCACCCGCCGTCCGCGGAGATCGCTCAGCTGCACGAGGTTGCCGTCCTGGTCGGGCAAACCGAAGTCAGGCGCCTGCTCGCCTTCCGCGATCACTTCAACAATCGTGACAGGCGGCGGTCCTTGAGCACCCGGCCACCGGTCTGCTCCTCGGGGCAGTAACACATCACGTAGTCCTTGAAGTGGATGGCTTCGATCGTCGTGCCGCACCGCGGGCAGGGCTCGCCCGCGCGCCGGTGGACCTGCAGTGGCATCGGGAGCTTGTCGGGGATGGTGTCGCCGATCGCCTGCTCGTAGTACTCGAGCGCACCCCCGAGGACCGAGTCGCAGGCACCGCGGAGCCGCTCGAGCGCGTCGGCGTCGAGGTCGGAGCCCTTCTGAAAGGGCGACAGGCGCGCGGTCCAAAGCAGCTCGTCGACCCACGACCGGCCGATCCCTGCGATGACCCGCTGGTCGCGCAGCAGCGGGTGAAGGTGGCGGGGCTGGTCGAGCAGCTGGGCGAACTGGTCGGCGGGCAGGGCCGGGTAGGCGTCGGGGCCGAGCGTCGCAACCGAGTCCTCGGCGGCGACCGCGTCTGCCTCGAGCAGCTTCGCCCAGGCTCGCTGCTGGGTCCCGAACTCGCGCAGGCGCAGCTCGCGCCCGCCCTCGAGCCTGATCAAGAGGCGCGAGGCGCGGTCGCGCAGCGAGGCGCGCGAGTCCCAGAGCTGGAGCCGGCCCGCCGACATCAGGTGGACGAGGACGACCAGCCCGCCGGCCTCGACCGCCAGCATCTTGCCGATCCGGCGCACCCCGTCGACGCTCTTTCCGGCCAGCGTGTCGAGTGGCGGGGCGAAGGTCTTCATGGTGACCATGCCCGGCGCGAGCGCGGACTCGATCCGCGCGCCGGCGGCGCCGCGTGACAGGCGCCGCGCGGTTATCTCGACTTCGGGCAGCTCGGGCATGCCCCCCTTATCCTGGCGTACGCATGAGAATCTCCGTCGCCGCCGACGAGCGCACAGGCGTGGCCGAGACCGTCGTGGACGAGCTGCGCCGCCGCGGCCACGATCCGCTGCTGCACGGCGCGCTCAACGAGGACGAGCGCGACGACTGGGCCTGGTCCTCGGAGGCCGCAGCCCGCGACGTTGCGGAGGGACGCGCCGAACAGGCGGTCGTGTGCTGCTGGACAGGTACCGGCGCGTCAATCGCCGCGAACAAGGTGTCGGGCGTCCGAGCCGCGCTCTGCGCGGATGCAGAGACGGCGCGCGGCGCTCGCAGGTGGAACGACGCGAACGTGCTCGCCCTGTCGCTGCGGACCACGAGCCCCGCGGTGCTCGGCGAGATCCTCGATGGCTGGTTCGAGGCCGGCCCCGGCCCGGACGGCGAGGACGCGGCCAACATCCGTCACGTCGACGAGATCGGCTGAGCCCGGCCTCCCGGGAGCGGCAGGCGCTCGGGATCGCGCACCCCGGGCACGAACAGCAGCGCAAAGCTGAGCAGGCCGAAGGCGCCGGCTACCCCGAGCGTCGTGCGCGGTCCGAGCCATTCGGCCACCGGCGCGGTGAGCGCGAACGAGACGGGTATCAGCCCGATCGAGACAAACCAGTCGACGCTCGTGACGCGACCGAGCATCTCGGCCGGGACGAGCGTGTTCATCAACGTGCTCCAGATCACCATCCCCGCCGTCGCGCACCCGAAGGACAGGAAGGCGATCGCACACATCTGCCACGCGGCGCTCGCCACGGCCAGGCCGATGTCGAGCGTGGTGCCGACCCCCCACGCGCACCACATGAAGGTCACGTGCCGGCGCGGGGCGCCCGTGCGACTGAGAATCAGCGCCGCGGCGATCGAGCCGAGGCCGCCGGCCGCGAGCACGGCGCCGAAGGTGGTGGCGTCGCCACCGAGGTCGTTTCGGATGATGTACGGCAGGAGCACCTCGAACGGGCCGTAGGTCGCCAGCAGAAAGAACGCAGCACCGGCCAGCGTCGCCCACAGCCAGGAGTGCCCGCGCACGTAAGCGAAGCCCTCGGCCAGGTCGGCTCGCAGCGAGCCGTGCTCGGTCCGGATCGCCGGCCGGCGTGACATCAGCGAAACCGCGATCGCCGACACCACGAACGTCGCCGCGTCCACAAGCAGCGCCTCGCCTACCCCGAAGAGCGCGATCAGGAAGCCGCCCAGCGCGGGGCCGCCGAAGCGCATGCCGAGCGGCTCCATCACCTCTCGCAGCGCGTTTGCCTGCAGCAGCTGCTCGCGCGGCACCACGTCCGGCACGATCGCCGCGAACGCCGGCTGGAAGAGCGCCTGACCCACGCCGTAGAACACGACGAGCACGACGACGTGCCACAGCTCGATCACTCCCGCCAGCGAGAGGACCGCGATCGAGCCGATGGCCGCGAACCGGATCAGGTCCGCCAGCACGAGCAGCAGCCGCCGCTCGAAGCGATCGCTCCCCACCCCCGCCAGCAGCAGCACGCCCACCTGCGGCAGCGTCCAGGCCAGGCCCACCAGCGCGAGCGCGCCGGGCTCGTTGGAGATGTCATAGACCAGCCACGCGA
>JBEVKF010000040.1:0-36237 GCA_040509755.1 Thermoleophilaceae bacterium
AAGACCGGCTTCGTCGCGGACGGCGAGATCCCCGACGACGACCTTGGGACGACCTGGCGCTTTCGGCTGGACCTTTGACGGTCTATCCGCGCCGGCGCAGCGCGATCCCCGTGAGGATCTCCCGGACGATGCGATCAGCGACCAGCGCTGACGCGTCCGCGGTGCCCACCTGGCTGGGCAGCACCTCGACCAGGTCCGCGCCGACCAGTTCGAGCCCTTGCGCCACCTCGCGCACCGCCCAGAGCAGCTCGGCGGACGTGAGGCCACCGGGCTCGGGCGTCCCGGTTCCCGGGACGAAGGCCGGGTCGAGCACATCGATGTCCACGGTCAGATAGGCGGGGCCGGCGCCCACCGCGCGCAGGGCGCGCGCGACAATCTCCCTGATCCCGAGGTCGCGAACCTCGTGCATGAACAGGCTCGTGATGCCGCGCTCCGCCTGCCAGGCGAACTCTTCCTCCCCGGGCCAGTAGCCGCGGAGGCCGACCTGCGCGTAGCGGGCCGCGTCGACCTGGCTGTCGTCCACCAGGGTGCGCATGAAGGTTCCGTGGGAGAACTTCACGCCGAACACCTCTTCTCCGGTGTCGGTGTGAGTGTCGAAGTGCACGACGCCGACCGGCCCGTGCTTGGCCACGCACGCGCGCACGCCCGGCTCGGTAATCGAGTGGTCGCCGCCCAGCAGCACGGGCGTCGCGCCGGCGGCGAGCACTTCCCGCACCACGCTCTCGATCGCGGCGTGTGAACGACGCGGGTCGCCGGGCAGCACGGCCGCGTCGCCGAAGTCCACGATCCGGAGCTCCGCGAAGGCATCCACGCCGGCCTCCAGGTGCGGGCCCGGAGGACTGCTCGCCGCGCGGATCGCGCGCGGCGCGAAGCTCGTCCCGGGGCGGTCGGAGACGAGGTCGTCCATCGGTGCGCCCACGATCGCCACGTCCACGCCCTCGAGCTCGGCCGCGTCCTCGGTGTACGGACAGCCGGCGAAGGTGAGCAGCCCCGCGTAGTCCGGCTTCTCGCCGATCGCCGACCAGCGGTTGAGTGGATCGATCAAGTCAGGCCAGCTTGAAGGCGAGCGCGTCGTGCGCCGGCGGCGGGTCGGCGGTCTCGTCGACCGGCGTGCCGGCGAACTGCGCGCGGACGCCGTCAATCCAGTCCCGGCCGCGCTGGGTGAGCTCGTTGTCCTCGGTCTGAAGGCGCCCGCGCGTGACCAGGATGCCGAGGTCGGCGCCCTTGTAGCGGTAGTTGCCGGGGGCAAGCACCCGCAGGTAGAACCCTTCCGTGTCGTCCTGGAGGCTGTGCCAGTCGTTGCCCCAGCGGCTGAAGCTGATGCCCGCCCCGCTGTCGAGGCGCCAGATCCCGGTCTTGGGCGCCTGGGTGAGCAGCTGCACCTGATCGTCCGGTTCCTTTAAGACGAGCTGGCTCCAGACGTCCGTGGCGTCCTGGTTCGACCAGCGGTCGTTGATCTCGTCGACGTCGATCTCGTACTCGACGTCCATGTACTCGAGCAGGTGAAACAGGAAGAGCGGCACGTCGGCGTAGGCACCGGCGGTGACGTTGGTCATCGAGCTGATCCCGCTGAGCCGCGGGTTCAGCTCGCCGAGATAGAGCTCGCCGCTGTCGGCGTCCACCAGGTAGTCGATCTCCAGCAGCCCGCGGTAGCCCTCCTCGACCAGCCGGTCGCCGAGCTTGCGCGTGAGCTGCCGCGCGCGCTCGCGGTGCTCCGGTGACACGGCGTCCGGGAAGATGTCATTCCCGCACCAGCCGCCCTGGTACGGGGTTAGCTCCGGGTGCCCGGTGAGGTCGGTCATCAGCGGTCCGACCAGCGTGCCCTGGCGGGTGATGCACGCCTCCACCGCCACCGCGCGCGGGTTGATCCGCCGCATCACCTTGAGCTCCTGGGTCGCCATCTCCTCGGCGTTGTCGTCCCAGTCGCGCTGCTCGTGCACGAAGAAGGTCGTCTTGCCCGAGTCGCCGTAGGGGGTCTGGACGACCAGGTCGTCTCCGAGCTCGGCGCCCCCTGCGAGCTCCAGGAGCTCAGAGTAACTCGTCGCCTTTCCCACCACGTTCGGGACGCTCGGCACGCCGGCCTCGTCGGCGATCCGGGTCGTCTCGATCTTGGAGTCGAGCCGGTGACGGAGCTCCGCCGATGGAAGAGCGACCTCGAGCCCGGCCTCGGCGGCGAGCGCCTCGGTCTGCTCGTCGAAGAACACGAAGAGCGCCTTGCCGCCGGGGCCGCGCCGGCGGATCAGGGCGTTCACCTCCTCGTCCTGGAGCAGGTAGTTGCAGATCTCCTCGATGGAGCCGAACTCGCGGTACGGGCGCTCTCTGGGCACGAACACGCGCGGGTGACTGCCCTCGAACGAGTCGAAGTAGTTGACGAAGTAGAAGCTCCGCACCCAGCGGTCGATTCCGAGCAGGTTGAACGCCGTCGGCGAGACGAAGTAGATCGGCGTCTGGTTTGTGCGGAAGAAGCCCCGGATTTCGGAGATTCCCCGGAGCGTTGTCGTGGTCTTCGCCATGGGCTCTCCTCCTGTGGTGCGACCGGATTGCGATTGTATGGCCCCGTGACCCCGGCCGACGATCAGATCCTTGGCGCGATCGCCGCGGAGCGGGCCTGGATGGAGGAGCTGCTCGTGAAACTCGTCGAGGCGCCGACGCTCCTCGGACACGAGGCGCCCGGGCAGGCCGTGATGCGCGACGCCTTCGCAGAGCTCGGCCTCGACCCGGTCGACGTCCCCCTGGACCCCGAGGCGCTGCGCGATCATCCCGGGGCCTCGCCGTTCAGCTGGGACGTGGAGGGCAAGGTCAACGTGGTCGCCGCCTGGCCGCCCGCCGAGCCGGCCGACGGGCGTTCGCTCGTGCTCAACGGACACATCGACGTGGTCAGCCCGGCGCCGGAGTCGATGTGGGCATCGCCACCGTTCAGCGCCCGCCGCGACGGCGACTGGCTCTACGGGCGCGGCGCCGGAGACATGAAGGCCGGCCTCGTGGCGATCGCGGGCGCGGTGCGCGGCCTCAAGGCCATGGGCCTGGCCCCGCGGGCCCCGGTCGACCTGCAGTCGGTGGTGGAGGAGGAGTGCAGCGGCAACGGGGCGCTTGCGTGCGTGCTCGCCGGGCGAACGGCCGATGCGGTGATCCTCACGGAGCCGACGAGCGGCGGCATCCAGAACTCGCAGGTCGGGGTGCTGTGGTTCGGCGTGCGGGTGAGGGGCAAGCCCGCCCATGCCGGCGATGCGCCCGAAGGGCAGAACGCGATCGAGGCGGTCTTCCCGATCGTCTCGGCGCTGCGCGACCTCGAGGCCGAGCTGAACGTCGACCCACCCGCCCCCTACGACGTCTACCCGCACCCGATCAACCTCAACGTGGGCGTGATCCGCGGCGGCGACTGGCCGTCGACAGTGGCCGGCGAGAGCGTCACCCAGTTCCGGCTCGCGCTCTACCCAGGGACCGGTGTGGAGAACCTGAAGCGGCGGGTCGAGGAGACGGTCAGCGCCGCCACGGCGGCGGACCCGGTGCTCGCCGGCTTCGAGGTCGAGGTGCTCTACGACGGCTTCGCCTGCGAGGGCTTCACGCTCGAGCCGGACGCGCCGGTGACCGGTGCCCTCAGCGAGGCCGCGGAGCGGGTAGCCGGGGCCGCTCCGCCGGTGTTCGCGTCCACAGCCACCACCGATGCGCGCAGCTTCCAGCTCTACGGGAACACCCCGGCGCTCTGCTTCGGCCCCCACGCCGAAGGCGTCCACGGCGTCGACGAGCGCGTCCTGCTCAGCTCGATGGTGGAGACGGCACAGGTGCTCGGACTGTTCATCGGCGACTGGTGCGGCCTGGCCGCCGGCTGACCGGGCGCTACCGTTGCGGCCATGCCGTCCCTGCCCGAACTGCCCGAGTGGGTCAAGTCGCTCGGCCTGCCGGCGGTCGCCAGCGATGCGATCGACCGCTACTGGAAGCCCGTCTGGGACGAGATCAAGGACGAGCTCGAGCTGCTGCCAGACCACCGGGGCGACACGCCCGAGCCGGCCCCGGCTCCCGACGGCAACTGGCTGGAGTTCGAGGCGATCGAGGAGCTCGAGCCCGGGGACAAGTGGAAGGCCTCTTTCGACGCGATGTGGCCGGCCTACCGCGGCTGGTACCTGAAGGAGGGCGAGTCGGCTCGCCCGGATCTCTCGACCTGCCGCCGGATGCTGCGCCGGCACATGCCCGAGCTGGTCCCCACCTACGAGCGCCTCGTCGAGCTCGCCGGCGGCGACGAGCTGGCGGCCCGGTTCCTCTCGCTCTACCGGCCGCCCGGCTTTGTGGTTGGCTGCTCGCAGGGAGCGTGGAGCCGCGACGCGGATCCGGTCCTCGTGCGCAACTACGACTATCCGGCGGCCCGCGCGGAGGGCATCATCTGCTCAACGGCCTGGACCGGCCGGCGCGTGATCGGCATGAGCGACTGCCTCTGGGGTCTGCTCGACGGCGTGAACGACGCCGGCCTCGCGGCCTCGCTGACCTTCGGCGGCAGGCGCGAGGTCGGAGACGGCTTCGGCATCCCGCTGGTCATCCGCTATCTGCTCGAGACGTGCGAGACGGTGGAGCAGGCGCGCGAGGCGCTCGCACGGATCCCAGTCCACGCGGCCCAGAACGTCACGCTGCTCGACCGGACCGGCGCGGTTGTCACCGCCTGCCTGAGCCCCGACCGCGAGCCCGCGTTCAGCGACGTACCGGCCGCCACCAATCACCAGCGCAAGGACGACTGGCCCGACTACGCCCGCGCAACTCGCACGTTCGAGCGCGAGCGCTATGTCCTCGAGCTGCTCGACGCGCCGAAGATGACGCGCGATCTCCTCGTCGAGGCCTTTCTCGAGCCGCCGCTCTACAGCACCGCCTTCTCGACCGGGTTCGGCACGATCTACACCGCTGCCTACTACCCGGCCGAGGGCCGCGCCGAGTACCGCTGGCCCGGCTTCACCTGGAGCCAGTCCTTCGACGAGTTCGTCGAGGGAGAGCGCACGCAGACCTTCACCGAGGGCCTCCGAGCGGCGTAGGTGAGCGCCTCTGTGGCACCCTGCGTGCCACAACGCCCGGAATCACGATCTGCGGAGGCACTGCGATGGCTGAGACGCGCCAACTGCTCAACTACGTAAACGGCGAGTTCACGGCCGCGCAGGGAGGCGAGACACTCGACATCGTGAACCCGTCCACCGGCGAGGCCTACGCGACCTCCCCGAAGTCGGGCGAGGCCGACATCGACGCCGCGATGAAGGCGGCGGAGGCGGCGTTCGAGGGGGGCTGGCGCGACACGACGCCGAGCGAGCGGATGAGCTGCCTACTCAAGATGGCCGACGCCATCGAGGAGAACGCCGAGCATCTGGTCGATATCGAGGCCGAGAACACCGGCAAGCCGAAGGGGCTCACTCTCAGCGAGGAGATCCCGCCGATGTGTGACCAGATCCGTTTCTTCGCGGGCGCGGCGCGCGTGCTCGAGGGCAAGGCGACGACCGAGTACATGGAGGGCTTCACGTCCTGGATCCGGCGCGAGCCGATCGGGGTCATCGGATCGGTGACCCCGTGGAACTACCCGATGATGATGGCCGTCTGGAAGTTCGCGCCGGCCCTCGCCGCGGGCAACACGCTCGTGCTCAAGCCCTCGGACACCACCCCCGCGAGCACCGTCGCGATGGCCGAGCTGTTCGGGGAGATTCTGCCGCCCGGAGTGTTCAACGTGGTCTGCGGCGACCGCGACACCGGCGCCGGGGTGGTGAGTCACGAGATCCCGCAGATGGTCTCGATCACGGGCAGCATCCAGGCCGGCAAGGCCGTCGCCCGCGCGGCGTCCGACACGCTCAAGCGCTGTCACCTCGAGCTCGGCGGCAAGGCGCCGGTGATCGTGCTCGACGACGCCGACCTCTCGCAGGCGGCCGAGGACATCGCCGTCGCCGGATACTTCAACGCCGGCCAGGACTGCACGGCCGCCACGCGCGTGCTGGCCAGCAGGGGGGTCCAGGAGGACCTGTCTGCCGCGCTCGTCGAACAGGCGGGCGACGTGAAGCTGTCAAAGGATGAGCAAAACGGCTCGGAGGACTTCTTCATCCCTCCGATCAACAACGCCAACCAGCTCGCACACGTCAGCGGGCTCGTCGACCGCGCGCCCGACCACGCCACGGTGATGGTGGGCGGCGAGCGGCTCACCGACGAGGGCTTCTTCTATGCCCCGACCGTGGTCGGCGGGCTGGAGCCGTCCGACGAGCTTGCCCGCACCGAGATCTTCGGCCCGGTCATCACCGTGCAGTCGTTCTCCGACGAGGACGAGGCGCTGCGCTGGGCGAACGGGACCGAGTACGGCCTCGCCTCAAGCGTCTGGACGAGCAACCACAAGCGCGCGCTGCGCATCTCACGGGCGCTCGACTTCGGCTGCGTCTGGATCAACTGCCACATCCCGCTCGTCGCGGAGATGCCCCACGGCGGCTTCAAGCAGTCCGGCTACGGCAAGGACCTGTCGGCGTACTCGCTCGAGGAGTACACGCGCGTCAAGCACGTGATGTCTTCGATCCAGGGCTGACCCGGCTCAGGCCGCACCGGCCGTCCAGGCGTTGCAGATCTCGCTGACGTGCCGGTGATCGGTGCCACAGCAGCCGCCTAGGACGTTGAGCTCGGGAAGCTTGGCCTTGAGGCCCGCGTAGCGGGCGCCGAGATCGGCCGGATCACCGGCGTCGAGCTCGGTGGCCTCGTCGAGCTCGGCGTGGCTCTTGGCGGAGGCGTTCGCACGCAGGCCGCGGATCCGAGCATGCCAGGGCTCGCGCCCGTCGAGCACGTCATCGAAATGCGTCGGGTGGGCGCAATTGATCATGTAGTAGGCAGGGGCGCCGCCCGTCTCCGCGTCGACCTGGCCGATCGCGTCGCCGAGCCCCTGGCCGCTCGGCAGGCGCCCGTCGGGTTCGACGGTGAACGAGATCACCACCGGCAACCCGGCCTGCGTGGCGGCACGAGTGAGGCCGATCGCCTCCTCGGCGTAGGTCATCGTGATCGCCGTGACCATGTCCGCCGCGGTGTCTCGGAAGGTGTTGATCTGCGTCGCGTGGTAGCCCTGCGCAGCGGCCGGCGTGAGCTTCGTTTCGGGGCTGTATCCGTCGCCCTGGGGCCCGATGCAGCCGCTGATCACGACGGGCGCGCCGTTCGATCCGACTCCCTCCCTGATCTCCTCCATCAGGGCGATCGCCTTGCGGTTGAGCGTGTCGAGCTCCTCCTCCGTGTAGCCGAGCTCGGCGGCCCAGCCAGGGCTCGCCCGCCAGGTCGGGCTCTCGAGCACCAGGCCCACGCCGCGCTCGCGGGCCAGGGCCGTGTACGGCTCGTAGTAGCGCCGCAGCGCCTCCGTGCCCTCCTCGTCCTTGAGGAGATCGAAGGCGGCGAAGGCCGGCAGGTCGATCCCATCGTGAAAGATCAGGGTGGTCTCGATGCCGCCGTCGGTCAAGAACAGGTCGCCGTCGAGTTGGGGCAGGTGGTCGCGGTAGCTCATGTCCCTCCTTTGAGCCCATTCTCTCACTGGCGCGGTGGGAACCGCTAGACGGTTCCTGCCCCGGCGCGAACCGAGCCGAGGCGGCTTGCGCACCCTCTCACGAGGCTAGGATCGCGCCCATGTCCCGCGATCGCGAACCACTGCCGGCAAATGCGTTGTCGGCCGCGGCGATCGACCGCGTCGCGGGGTCGGAGTGGCCGGCGGAGATGGATCGTGAGTGGGCCCTCGGCGGCTCCACCGGCGCAGGGGTCAGGGTGTGCGTGCTCGACAGCGGCGTGCAGCCGGATCACTCCGACGTGGGTCCCGTCGAGCGAGCGGTGGCGGTCGAGCCGGACGCGGAGGGCTTCGCGACGGTGGTGGACGATACGACGGGGGACGCCTACGGGCACGGCACCGCGTGTGCCGGGCTGATCCGGGCGCTCGCCCCGGATGTGACCGTTGAAAGCGTACGCGTGCTCGGCAAGGAGCACCGCGGCAGCGGCGGCGCGATGCTGGCGGGACTCAGCTGGGCGGTCGAGCAGGGCTATGACGTGATCAACATGAGCCTCTCCAGCACCAAGCGCGAGCTGACTGCACCCCTGCAAGAGATTGCGGACAAGGCGTATTTCCGGCGCTCGCTGATTGTCGCGTCGGCCCACAACATGGCGCTGAAGAGCTGGCCCTGGCGCTTCTCGTCGGTGATCTCCGTGGGAAGCCACGACGGGCTGGACTCGACCGAGGTGTTCTACAACCCTTCCCCGCCGGTGGAGTTCTTCGCGCGCGGGATGGATCTCGACATGCCCTGGCTTGGTGGCACGCGCATCCGCGCCTCGGGGAACAGCTTTGCCACCGCAAACATGAGCGGCATCTGCGCTCTGATCCGTGCCAAGCACCCCGACCTGGCTCCCTTCGAGGTAAAGGGCGTGTTGCTGGGAATCGCGGGCAATGTCGAACGGCGAGCGGGGTGAGCGGCGAGCGTCTACGCGCGGCGGTGGCCGCCTCCTCATTGGCGGGCGCGGGGGCGCACGATGAACTGCTGCGCTCGATCGTGGAGACGGCGCGCGCGATCTTTCGCGCGCGCGCGTCATCGATCACGCTCTATGACGAGGAGGCAGACCAGCTCGAATTTCGCGCCGTCGCCGGCGAGGGGTCCGACAAGCTGGTGGGCCGGCGCTTCCCCGCGAGCGAGGGCGTGGCCGGCTGGGTCGTCCGCTCCGGCGAGGCCATGGTGATCGACGACGTCGGCGCCGACCCGCGTTTTTCGCGTGAGGTGGCCGAGAGCACCGGCTACGTGCCGCGCGGGCTGATGGCGGTGCCGTTGGTGCGCGAAGAGCGGGTGCTGGGCGTGCTGTCGGTCCTCGACCGGCCCGCCGACGAGCGCTTCACGGCCGCCGAGATGCAACTGCTGGGCCGGTTTGCAAGCCAGGCGGCGATCGCGCTCGACATCGTCGAGAGCGCCCGCCGAGCGCGCGCCCTGCTCGAGGCAGACGCCGACGCGGCGCTGGTTGCGCGCGTGGCCGTAGCGCTCGACACCCTCCAAGGCGAGCGCCGCGAGGCGGGCAGGCGGCTGCTCGCGGCGCTCGAGGATGTGCTCGGCAATCCCTAGCTACCAGCGCCCGGCCGGGCGCTTAGTGTTCGACCGGTGAACCTCGACACGCCCGACGTCCGCTACGCCCGGAGCGGCGATGTGAGCATCGCCTACCAGATGGTCGGCGACGGCCCGGTCGACCTGTTGTTCGTGCCGTTCATGATCAATCTGGTCTGGGCCTGGGAGCAGCCGATCTTCGTCGACTTCTGCCGTCGAGCCGCGTCGTTCTCGCGCCTGATCCTGCTTGACAAGCGCGGAACCGGCATGTCCGACCGGCCGCGCGACCTGCCCACGCTCGAAACGCGGATGGACGACATCCGCGCAGTCATGGACGACGCCGGATCCGACCGGGCGGCCCTGCTGGGCGCGGGCTCTCCCGGCGGGCAGCTCTGCGCCCTGTTCGCTGCCACCTATCCCGAGCGCGTCGTCGCGCTCGTCCTTCACAACACGTGGCCCCGGGTGACCGCCGCACCCGGATTTCCATACGGAGAGCCGGTCGAGGACTGGCGCCGGCGCGTGCGCGAGGCTCGCATGAGTTGGGGAAGCCGCGAGTACCAGCGCGCCGAGCTGGAGCACTACTTCCCGAGCTTCGCCGGCGACCCGGTGTTCGAGCACTGGCACGTCAACCACGAGCGCCTCGCCGCGAGCCCCGGCGCCGCCGCCTGGTTTCTGCGTTCCCTCATGGAGACGGACATCCGCGAGGTGCTGCCGGCGATCTCGGTGCCCACGCTGATGCTCTACCACCCGCGCTGGGGCGGCGGCTGCGTCTACATGGCAGAGCGCATCCCGCACGCCGAGGCGATGGAGCTGGACGTGCCAGACGTGAGCACCTGGGTCGATCCGCGTGTGCTCATGCAGACGGAGCGCTTCCTGGCGGAGGGCCGCGTCGACACCGCGCCAGAGCGAGTGCTGACCACGGTCATGTTCACGGACATCGTCGAGTCGACCTCGCGGGCGGCGGAGCTGGGCGACACGCGCTGGCGCGAACTGCTGGAGGCCCATCATGCCGCGTTTCGAGCGCAGCTCGCGCGCTACGGCGGCAAGGAGATCCGCAGCACCGGCGACGGCTTCTTTGCGACCTTCGAGGGTCCGGCGCGCGCGATCGCCTGCGCCCATCGCGCCGTCGCGGCAGTCGGGGAGCTCGGGCTCGACATTCGCGCCGGCGTCCACACCGGCGAGGTGGAGATTTCCCACGGCAAGGTCGAGGGCATCGCGGTGCACATCGGCGCGCGCATCGCGGCCGAGGCCCGGCCTTGCGAGGTGCTCGTCTCGAGCATCGTCAGGGACCTCGCCGCCGGCTCCAGCATCGACTTCGAGGACCGCGAGGTGACCACGCTCAAGGGCGTTCCGGGCGAATGGCACCTATACGCGACTCGACTCAGGGAGCGCGCCCAAATAGGGTAGGGCGAATGAGGCTGTTCAACCAGGACACGAAGGTCCAAGCGCTCAAGCGCGCGCCCCTCTTCGAAGGGCTGTCCAAGAAGGAACTCGTCGCGCTCGCGAGGGTGACCGAGGATCTCGAGATTCCGGCCGGCGACGTGCTCTGCAAGGAGGGCGAAACCGGACAGGAGTTCTTCGTGATCGTCGATGGGAAGATCGAAATCACCCGGAAGGGCCGACGCCTGGCCGCGCGTGGGGGCGGGGACTTCGTCGGGGAGATCGCACTGCTGGAGGACGTTCCGCGGACGGCGACCGTCAAGGCAAAGACCGGGCTGCGCGTGTTCGTGCTGACGCGCAAGGACTTTCGGCATCTGATCGACGAGAACCCGTCCGTGGAGCGCAAGGTCATGCGCGCCCTCGCCCGCCGGGTCATGGACCTCTCGAAGGACCCGACGCTGGCGTAGCGGCGCTTTTGCCCCACCGTCCTGCTTTGGTGTGTCCTGCACCCCTAACTCAGGACGGTGACGCGCGGCGCTCTGAGAGCCGCCCGGCGCTTGCGCCCACAGCCCGATGGGTTTAGGTTCGCCGGGATATCTACTGGGAGAACTGCCTTGGCCACCGGAGCTGCTTCAAGGGACCTGATCGAGACTCTGCCCCTCTATCGCCGCGCCTCGAACTACATCGCGGCCGCGATGATCTACCTGCAGGGCAACCACATGCTGGAGGAACCGCTTCGCCACGAGCACGTCAAGCCGCGGCTGCTCGGGCATTGGGGCACGGTGCCGGGTCTCAACCTGATGTATGCCGGGTTGAACCGGCTGATCCTCGACACCGGCTCGAGCATCCTCCTGGTCACCGGACCCGGTCACGGCGCACCGGCGAACCTCGCGAACCTGTGGATCGACGGCTCGCTCGAGGACATCAAGCCTGAGCTGAGCCGCAACCGCGACGGGCTCGGGCAGCTGGTCCGCAGCTTCTCCTGGCCGGGCGGCTTTCCGAGCCACCTGGCTCCGATCGTGCCCGGGACGATCCACGAGGGCGGCGAGCTCGGCTACGCACTCGCGACGGCCTTCGGCGCGGTGTTTGACAACCCGGACCTGATCGCTGCCTGCATCATCGGCGACGGCGAGGCCGAGACCGGACCGACCGCCGGCGCCTGGCACTCCAACAAGTTCCTCGATCCCGCCACGTCCGGCGCGGTGCTTCCGATCCTGCACGTCAACGGCTTCAAGATCGCGAATCCGACGATCTACAAGGCGATGAGCAACGAGGAGCTCACGAAGCTGTTCGAGGGCTACGGCTGGCACCCGCTGATCGTCGAGGGCGAGGACCTCGACGCCGATCTGGCGCGGGCGCTCGACACGGCCCACGACGAGATCCGGGCGCTTCAGGCCGCCTGCCGCGGCGGCGAGCGCCCGGAGCGGCCGACCTGGCCGATGATCATCGTGCGCTCGCTCAAGGGCTGGACCGGGATCAAGGAGCTCGGCGGCGTCTCCGTGGAGGGCAGGGCGAACTCGCACCAGGTGCCGGCTGCGGCCGCGAAGTCCGACGAGGCGCACCTCAAGGCGCTCGAGGAATGGCTGCGCTCATACCGGCCGGAGGAGCTGTTCGACGAGAGCGGCGCCCCGATCCAGGAGATCCTCGACGCGTGTCCCACCGGCGACCTTCGCATGGGCGCGAATCCGCACGTGAACGGCGGCAAGCTGCGCAAGCCGCTCAACCTCCCCGAGCTCGAGAAGCACGCCGTCGCCGTGACCGCCGCGGGGGCCGAGAGCGCGAGCGCGCTCGAGCACCTCGGCGAGTACATGGCGGACATCTTCCGGATGAACGAGGAGGAGGCGAACTTCCGGATCGTCTGTCCCGACGAGGTGGCGTCCAACAAGCTCGGCGCCGTCTTCGAGGCGACCAACCACGCCTTCACATGGCCGCTCGACGCCGACGTCGACCCGGGTAACTCCTGGGACGGCCGTGTGATGGAGGTGCTCTCAGAGCACAACTGCCAGGGCTGGCTGCAGGGCTACGTGCTCACCGGCCGGCACGGGGTCTTCCCCTGCTATGAGGCGTTTATCCCGATCGTCGACGGGATGGTCAACCAGTACGGGAAGTTCCTCAAGATGTCGCGCGACGAGGCGCCGTGGCGCGAGCCCGTGCCGTCGCTCAACTACCTGCTCACGTCCGTGGGCTGGCGCCAGGATCACAACGGCTACTCACATCAGGTGCCGGGCTTCATCAACTCGATGCTCAACCGCAAGTCGGACTTCGCCCGGATCTACCTGCCGCCGGACAGCAACACGCTGCTGGCGACGATGGAGAAGTGCTTCGAGTCCACGAACTGCATCAACCTCGTGATCGCCAACAAGCACCCGATGCAGCAGTGGCTGTCGATCGACGAGGCGCGCGCCCACCTCGAGCGCGGGGCGTCGGTGTTCGACTTCGCAAGCAACGACGATGGCGACCCCGACGTGGTGCTCGCCGCGTGCGGCTCGATCCCCGCGATGGAGCTGCTGGCCGCCGGCCAGCTGCTGCGGGAGGAGCTGCCCGACCTGAAGGTGCGCTTCGTGTGCGTCACGGACCTGTTCTCCATGGCGCTGCCCGAGGCACACCCGGACGGGATGTCGCAGGCTGACTTCGCCGAGGTCTTTACGAAGGACAAGCCGGTGATCTTCAACTTCCACGGCTATCCGTCGGCGGTCCACCAGCTGATCCACCGGCGCCCGAGCCAGGAGCGCTTCCACGTGCGCGGCTACGCGGAGGAGGGCACCACCACCACGCCCTTCAACCTGCTGGCGATGAATGGCGTCGATCGCTACCAGCTGGCGATCGAGGCTCTGAGCCGCGTGGACATCGGGGTCGCGGAGACGGTGAAGGGCATGTCCGGGGAGTTCGCGGTGCGCTCGATCCAGGGCGCCCAGGCGGTGATCGAGAAATGCCAGGCGAAGCTCGATGAGTACCGCGCCTACATCCACGACCACGGGAACGACCCGCCGGAGTTCACCGACTGGGCGTGGTCTCCAAACGGCTCCGGGCCCTCCTGAGAGAACCGGCATCAGGCGCAGCGTCTATGTCACGTCGATGGAGCCCCATAGCGGGAAGTCCATCGTTGCTCTGGGGCTCGTGGAAACGCTTTCCACGCGCGTCGAGCGGGTGGGTTTCTTTCGCCCGATCGTCGCCTCCGGTAGCGAGAACGATCCACAGATCGAGCTGATCCGCCGGCGCTACCGGCTCGAGACCTCCTACGCCGAGATGCACGCCCTGTCAGACGACGAGGGCCAGGCGGCGATCGCGAGCGGCATCTTCAACCAGGTCGAGCAGCGGGTGGTGGCGTCCTTTCGCGAGCTTGAGCTCCGCAGCGACGTGGTCGTCTGCGAGGGCACCGACTTCACGGGCGCCTCGCCGGCGCTCGACTTCGACCTGAATGCCGGCCTCGCGGTCCTGCTCGACGCACCCGTGCTGGTGGTGGTGAGCGGGACCGCCACGCGCGAGATCGTGAAGTCCGCCCGCGTGGCCCGCGAGTCGCTCGAGCGCAAGGGCTGCGCGCTGTTCGGCGTGATCGCCAACCGCGTTCCTCCTGAGCTGGTCGATGAGGTGACCGAGCTGCTGCGCACCCGCTTCGAGGGCCAGCCCGTGTACGTGCTCCCCGAGCAGCCCGACCTGGCCTATCCGACGATGAGAGACGTGGCCGCGGCGCTCGGCGCGCATCCGGTCGGCGGCATTGAGGCTGAGCTCTACCGCGAGGTGCGCGACGTGACCGTGGCCGCGATGAGCGTCGAGCACTTCCTGCGCGACCTGACCGAGGGCACGCTCGTGATCGTTCCCGGCGACCGGCCCGACATCATCGTCGCGAGCCTGGCGTCGACCGTGTCGGGCGAGCTGCCGGCGGTCGCCGGGATCGTGCTCACCGGCGGCTATGGGCTCGACCCCGCGCTGCGGCGCCTGGTCGAGGAAGCGCCGTTCCCGGTGCTCGAGGCGCCCGGCGAGACCTACCCGGTGGCCACCGCGGTCAGCGCCGTCCGCCCGCAGCTGGCGCCGGATGACGACCGCCGGATAGCGGCGGCGCTCGGCCTCTTCGAGTCACGGGTTGACGCTCGCGAGCTCGAGCGCCAGATCGCGCTCGAGCGCCCCGTGCGCATGACGCCCACAATGTTCCAGTACGAGCTGGTCGAGCGGGCACGCTCGGATCGCCGCCATATCGTCCTGCCGGAGGGCGACGACGAACGCGTGCTGCGCGCGACCGAGATGCTGCTGCGCCGCGGGGTGGTGGACCTCACGCTGCTCGGCCCAGGGGACGACGTGCGCCGCCGGGCCGCGGCGCTCGGCCTGGACCTGAGCGCGGCGGAGATCGTCGATCCCTCCACCTCACCGCTCCGAGAGGAGTTCGCGCGCGTCTACCACGAGCTGCGCCGCCACAAGGGGGTGACCGAGGAGCTGGCCTACGACACGGTCGCCGACGTGAGCTACTTCGGCACGCTCATGGTCCATTCGGGCGCGGTCGACGGCATGGTGTCAGGCGCCGCGCATACCACCGGCGACACGATCCGGCCGGCCTTCGAGGTAATCAAGGCCCAGCTGGGGGTCTCGGTCGTGTCGAGCGTCTTCCTGATGTGCCTCGCCGACCGCGTGCTGGTGTACGGCGACTGCGCCGTGAACCCGAAGCCCGACGTTGAGCAGCTCGCCGACATCGCGATCAGCTCGTCGGAGACCGCGGAGGCGTTCGGCATCGAGCCGCGCGTGGCCATGCTCTCCTACTCGACCGGCGAGTCGGGGAAGGGCGAACAGGTGGAGGCGGTGCGCAACGCCGCCGAGCTTGTGCGCAAGCGCCGGCCGGACCTAAAGGTCGAGGGGCCGATTCAGTACGATGCGGCGATCGATCCGGGCGTAGCCGACAAGAAGCTGCCGGGCAGCGAGGTGGCGGGCCGGGCGACGGTATTCATCTTCCCGGACCTCGAGACCGGTAATATCGCGTACAAGGCTGTCCAGCGCTCTTCAGGCGCGGTAGCCATCGGGCCGCTGCTGCAAGGGCTCAATAAGCCGGTGAACGACCTCAGCCGCGGCTGTCTTGTGCGCGACATCGTGAGCACGGTGGTGATCACGGCGCTCCAGGCGCAGGAGGTTTCGGGGAGGAGCAGTTCGCGGCTCCATGTGAAACTGCCCACGGGCTGACAGGAGGCAAACGCAAGCATGGCCCATCAGGTCCCGCCGGAGGTCCTCGACTACCTCGGGTCCCAGAAGACGCTGACCCTGGCGACTAGCGGAAGCGACGGCCCCTGGGCCGCCACCCTCACCTACGTCAACGACGGCCCGACCATCTACGTCTGGACGCGGCCGAACTCCACCACCGCGCGCCACATCGAGCAGAACCCCACCACGGCGTTCGCGATCGACGAGTACACCGAGGACTGGCGCCAGACGAAGGGCATCCAGGGTCGCGCGGGCTCCGCGGTCGTTCAGGGCGAGGAGATCGCCCGCGCGGCCGACCTCTTCGGCCAGAAGTACCCCCAGCTGCGCCCGGGGTCCACGAGCGCGATCGTGTTCTTCCGCCTCGAGCCCGACTCGCTCGAGTTCATCGACAACTCGCGCGGCGTCGAGGAGGAAGGCAACTTCGGGGCCGAGTACCGGCGCCAGTCGGTCTTCGACCTGCCGGCGATCGACTAGATGGCTGATTCCACGGCCCCGCGCACGCGGAGGACGCACGGATACCTGCGCTGGATCGGGGTCATCGGGCTCGCCGATACCTCCGGGTATCGGCTTCGCCCTGCTTCCCCCGCCCAGCTTGGTCCCGTGCGCCCCCGCGCACACGCGGCCGCGAAATCAACCATCTAGGGCCGGGCGGTTGACGCGCATGTTTTCGATGGGCGAGTATGCGTTGATGACCGGCACACGGATGGGCTAGGCCGATGACCGCGTTGGAGGAGGCTCGCGCATATTTCGAGGCGGGGGCGTTCGGCAGGGCTCACGAGGCGGCCGTCGCCGGCCTCGAACGTGCGCCCGACGACGTGGAGCTGCTCAGGTTGGCCGGGCGCGCCGGGGTGGAGGTCGGCTCCGGGGACGCCGTCGAGCGGCTCAGGAGGGTAACCGAGCTACAGCCCGACTCGGCGGAGGCATGGCGTGACCTGGCCGACGCGCTGTCCGCCGAGGGGCGCACCGCGGAGGCGAGCGACGCCTTCCGCAAGGTCCTCGAGAGTGAGCCCGAGGACGAGGCCGCACTCACCGCGCTCGGCCATACGGCGTTTCAGGAAGGCAAGCGCGACGACGCCGTCTCGATGCTTGAGCAGGTGGCCGGCCGCGGGCGCGGCGGCTCGAGCGCCGCGATCTCCCTGGTTGACATGTACCGGACGCTTGGCCAACCGGATAACGCGCTTGCCGCGGCCCGCAGGGTCGCCGAGGCGGACGCCGACAGCCCGCTCGCCGCACTCGACGTGGCCGAGCTGGCGCTCGAGACAGGGCACCTCGACGAGGCCGCCGACGCCTTCGCGCGCCTCAGGGAGCTCCTCGAGCTCCCCGACGGCCAGGTCGCCGCACTGCAGGGCGCGATCAAGGTGGAGCTGGCCCGCGGGCAGCCTGAGCGGGCCCTGGAGCTTGCTCGCCAGGCGAGCGCGATAGACAGCGTTGGTCGGACCGCGGGCGTGCTGGCTCATCTCGAGGTGGAGCTGGGTGCGGACGAGACCCCGTACGACGCAATTGCTCGCGGCGCGACGACGGTGTTCATCCAAGCCCAGGAGCTCCCGCCGAGCCGTACCGACGTGGACTGGCTCCTCGACGCCACGCTCGCGGAGCTGCGCCGCGGACTGCTCGGCGAGGAGGGGCGCGGGGCGAGCGGAGGCGGCAGTGGCTGAGGTCGCCGCACCCAGCCGCGCCGTGTCGGCGGAGTGGCGGCGTTGCCCGTCGTGCGAGGCGTTCGTCTATCACAAGCGACTCAAGCGGAACCTGGGCGTCTGCCCGGAGTGCAACCACCACTTCCGCCTGCGGCTGCGCGAGCGGATCGCACAGCTGCTCGACGAGGACTCCTTCGAGGAGCTGTCCGGCGACCTCGAGCCGATTGACGCGCTCTCGTTCGTCGACTCGAAGCCCTATCCCGAGCGCATCGCTGCGGCCCAGGAGAAGTCCGGCGCGAAGTCGGGGGCGCTCTACGGGACGGGGAACGTCCACGGTCTACCGCTGGTGATTGCGGGCCTCGATTTCGGCTTCATCGGCGGCAGCATGGGCAGCGCCGTCGGGGAGGCCGTCACGCGCGCCGCGGAGCTCGCGCTGGAGCGGCGCATTCCGCTGCTCGTGATCTCGGCCTCCGGGGGAGCGTGCATGCAGGAGGGCTGCGTCTCCCTGATGCAGATGGCAAAGACGAGCCAGGCGATCGGGCGCCTGAACGAGGAGGGGATCCTCTACGTCTCGCTGCTCACCGATCCGACCTACGGCGGGGTGAGCGCCTCGTTCGCAACGCTGGGGGACGTGCTGGTCGCCGAGCCCCGGGCACACATCGGCTTTGCCGGGCCCGCGGTGATCGAGCAGACGATCCGCGCGAAGTTGCCCGACGGCTTCCAGACGTCCGGCTTCCTCATGGAGCACGGGATGCTCGATCTGGTCGAGCCGCGCGAGAACCTCCCGCGCACGATCCGGAGCCTCCTCGAGCTCCACGCGGGGATCGAGGACGCCAGGGGAGCGGACCCCGCATCGCTCGCCTCGAGACTGCCGGAGACCGACGGCGAGGAGCCCATCACGGAGGTCGAGGGGCTCGTGGCTCGCGACCCCTGGGAGGTCGTCCAGCTCGCGCGCAACCTCGAGCGGCCGCACACGCTCGACTACGCCGGCTTCATCTTCGACGACTTTGTCGAGCTGCACGGCGACCGCGCATTCAGGGAGGACCCGGCCATCGTCGCCGGCGTGGCGCGGCTAGGTGACCTGGTGGTGATGCTGATCGGGCACCAGAAGGGCAGCACCACGGGCGAGATGATGGAGCGCAACTTCGGCATGCCGGAGCCGGATGGCTACCGCAAGGGCATGCGCCTGATGCGTTATGCGGCCAAGTTCGGCATCCCAATCGTCACGCTCGTGGACACCGCCGGGGCTTATCCGGGCATCGGCGCAGAGGAGCGCGGCCAATCCAACGCGATCGCCGAGTCGATCATGTTGCAGTCGCGGCTGCCGGTGCCCACGCTCCCGATCGTGACCGGCGAGGGGGGGAGCGGCGGGGCGCTGGCCTTGGCCGCAAGCGACAAGGTGATGATGCTCGAGAACTCGTACTACTCGGTGATCAGCCCGGAGGGCTGCGCGACAATCCTGTTCAAGGACGCAGCCGAGGCGCCGCGGGCTGCCGCGGCGCTGCGCATTACCGCGCCCGACCTGCTGCGCCTGGAAGTGATGGACGCCGTCGTGCCCGAGCCCCCAGGGGGCGCGCACGGCGACCACAACGCCACAGCGGCCAACGTCAAGAGGGCGCTCGTCGAGAGTCTGAGGGAGCTGCTGCCGCTCTCGCCCGACGAGCTGCTCCTGAGGCGTTATGAGCGCTTCCGAAAATTTGGCGCCCCCGGCCGTCAACCGGTGCTCCCGCCCATCTCCGAGCAGGAGGACAGATGAACGACGATAAGAAGATGATCGAGTCGACCTGGGCCGAGGCGCGGGATCTGGTGCGCCAGCTCGAGGGGACGAGCGTGCAGCGATTCGCCGTCAAGGCGGGTGACTACGAGATAGAGATAGAGCGCGGCGCGATCGTCCAACCTGCCGCGACGGGGGCAGCTGAGATGCCCCAGATCAGCGGGCAGGTCGCCCACGGCGCCGCGGCCGGCCCGGGCGTCGCCCCGGGGGCGCGGGGCGCCTCGGGCGTATTTACGATGGGCGACGCGGCCCAGGAGGTCGACAATCGCGTGCCGGTGCTCGCTCCCCTGGTTGGGTCCTTCTACCGCGCGTCCCAGCCTGGCGCGAAGCCGTTCGTACAGGTGGGCGACGTCGTCGAGCTGGGCCAGACGGTCTGCATCGTCGAGGCCATGAAGTTGATGAACGAGATCGCTGCGGGCGACGCGGGCAAGGTTGTGGAGATCCTGGTGGAGGACGGCGAGGCGGTCGAGTTCGAGCAGATCCTGATGTACCTCGAGCCGGCGAGCGAGTAGCGACCTGTGTTCGACAAGGTCCTGATCGCCAATCGCGGCGAGATCGCTCTTCGGGTGGCGCGTGCCTGCCGCGAGCTCGGGGTGAAGTCCGTTGCCGTCTACTCCACGGCCGACGCCGAGTCGGCGGTGGTCAGGTTCGCCGACGAGTCCGTCTGCATCGGCCCGCCGCCACCTGGCAAGAGCTACCTGCACATCCCGAACATCATCGGCGCCGCCCAGAAGACCGGCGCGGATGCCATCCACCCCGGCTACGGCTTTCTCTCCGAGGACCCGTTCTTTGCCGAGATCTGCGCAGACAACGACATCACGTTCATCGGGCCCAAGCCGGAGGTGATGGAGAGGGTGGGGGACAAGGCGATCGCGCGCGAGCTGATGCAGAAGGCGGGCCTGCCGCTGCTGCCGGGTACCGTCGAGCCGGTCCAGACGGTGGAGGACGCCCAGGAGATCGCCAATTCGATCGGCTACCCGGTGATCATCAAAGCGGTTGCGGGGGGCGGTGGGCGGGGCATGAACGTCGTTCGCCGACAGGAGGACCTCGCCCGGCTTTACCAGACCACGCGTGCGACCGCCCAAGCCGTGTTCAAGGACAGCGCGGTGTACATCGAGCGCTACCTGGATGCGCCGCGACACACCGAGGTTCAGCTCGTGTGCGACGGCCACGGCAACGGCGTCTACTTCTTCGAGCGTGACTGCTCGGTCCAGCGGCGCCACCAGAAGCTGATCGAGGAGGCGCCCTCGATCCACCTGAGCGACGAGCAGCGACACGACATCGGGCAGCGGGCGGTAAACGGCGCGCTGTCGGTGGGCTACACGGGCGCCGGCACCATGGAGTTCCTGCTCGACCCCGACGGCAACCTGAGCTTCATGGAGATGAACGCGCGCATCCAGGTCGAGCACCCGGTCAGCGAGCTGGTGACCAACTCGGATCTTGTCCAGGAGCAGATCCGAGTCGCCGCGGGCGAACCCCTTTCGGTCTCGCAGGACGAGGTGTCGCTCACGGGGCACTCGATCGAGTGCCGCATCAACGCCGAGGACCCAGAGAACGACTTCGCGCCCGCGGCCGGCAGGCTCGACGTCTATGTCCCGCCAGGAGGACCGGGCACCCGTGTGGACTCCCACTGCTACCCGGGATGGATGATCGCCCCCTTCTACGACTCCCTGATCGCGAAGCTGATCGTCTGGGCACCCGACCGCCCGCGCGCGATCGATCGCATGCAGCGGGCACTGTCCGAGTTCCGCATCGAGGGCCGAGGCGTCAAGACCACGATCGCGTTTCACCAGCGCGTTCTCGCCGACGAGCGGTTCCGTTCGGGCGACGTCTCGACTGACTTCCTGGAGCACTTCCTGGAGGCTGAGGCCGAGGCCCAAGCGGCAACCTAGTCGGGGTAGGATCTCCCGGTACTGCGGCCACGATGGAGGACGAAGCTATGAGCACCGAGCAACCAGCCGTGGACGTGCCGGCCCATGTACTCGAGTACCTGAGCCAGCAGAGCACGCTCACGCTCGCTACGGCGTCCCCCACGGGCGTGCCTCGCGCCAGCACCTTCCTCTACGTGAACGACGGTCCCAACCTCTTCTTCTGGACGCGACCGGACACCACGACCGCCCGGCAGATCGAGCAAAACCCGGTGGTGTCGTTTGCAATTGACGAGTACGCGCAGGACCTGGGCCAGACGAAAGGCGTACAGGGCAGCGGCGAGTGCTCGGTGATCCTGAGCGGCGAGCAGATCGCGCGGGTCGCCGACCTGTTCGGGCGGAAGTTCCCCGATCTCTCGCCCGGCGCGACTCTCAGCATCTCCTTCTTCCGGATCGCCCCGACTGAGCTCGAGTTCATCGACAACGCGGACGCGGGCGCTGACGCAGACGACGGCACCTTCGGCGCCGAGTTCCATCGCGAGAGCAGCTTCAGCATCTTTGCCGACCTGCCGAGGTTCAATCCCGACACGCTCACGGCAACGCTCCAGTCGACGACAGCCGAGCCGGGCGAGGTAATCGCGCGGGAGGGCGCCCCTGCCGACAAGTTCTTCATCGTGATCGAGGGCGAGTTGGAGGTCGTGCGCGGGGCGCAAGGGGAAGCCGGGGGCGAGGTCGTCTCCAGGCTCGGCCCCGGGGACCTCTTCGGCGAGATAGCGATCATTCGCGACCGGCCACGCACCGCAACGGTCAGAGCGGCGGCGCCCACAAGGCTGCTTGCGATGGAGCACGACACATTTCGCGAGCTCGTGGCGCACGCGCTCGGCACGACCGTCGAGTTCGACAAGATCATCCGTGCTCGCCTCGAGTCGCTCGGGACCGCCGGCTAGCCCGGCGGGTCAGGCAATGGAGGCGGGCGCCGCGGCAAAGGGGTTCACGAGCCAGGACTTCCGGTCTGCGCTAGGGGCGTTCGCGACCGGTGTCACGGTGATTACGACGCGTGGCGAGCAACACGCGTACGGCATGACCGCCAACGCCTTCTCCTCGGTGTCGCTCGACCCGCCCCTGGTGCTCGTGTGCATCAAGACCGGCGCTGAAGGCAGCGACCACGTCGAGCGCAACCGCTGCTTTGCGGTCAACATCCTCGGAGCCGACCAGGAGCCAATGTCCCGCTACTTCGCGTCGAAGGAACGGCCGCGGGGGCGCGACGCGTTCAGGGACGTGCCGCACCGCGTCACGGCAACCGGCTCGCCGATCCTGGACGGCGTGGTCGCCTATCTCGACTGCGAGCTGCATGCGGCGCACGAGGCCGGCGATCACCGCGTCTTCATCGGCGAGGTGCTCGACCTCGGCGTCTATCCGACCGTTCCTCCGCTCACCTTCGTTGCGGGCCAATACCGCCGGTTGCCGGAGGCGTAGGAGCCCGCCTCCCTCGGCCCCGCGGGCGCCCGACTTTCAGCCGAACAGCGCCATGATCTGCTCGGCGGCCTGATCGCCGCGGCCGTAGCCGCGCACGTTGCCCTCGGGGTCGATGAGGACCATCGCCGCGTCCCTCTCGACCTCGGCCAAGCCAAAGCTGTTGGCCACCGTCCCCTCCCAGTCGGGCAGCATGATCACGAGCTCCGGGCCCGGTGGCACGGGCTTCCCCGCGGCCTGCAGCTGGGCCGCCGCGGCCTCCACGGCGTCCTTGTACCTGCGCTTTAGCTGCCTCTTGACAAGAGCGCGGGCGGCGCGCGGGAGCCCGGCCATGTCGCCCACGGCGATGATCGGGAGTTGCTCGGCGTCGTAGTGAGTGCGCAGCGTGTTCATTCCAGCGATCATCTGCTCGGCACTGTTGCGACCCGAGAGGACGACGACCACGGTCCGACCCCGGTAATCGCTCAGGGAGACGGGGTGGCCCTCGATGTGCTCCAAAGTGAATTGGGGGGCTTGCTGAACGTGCATGAAGCCGACCCTATACCTTGCGGCCTGCCTGTGCGGTCAGTACTCGACCAGGAGGTTCTTGTTGGCTTTTCTGAACAAGGAAGGCTTGGTCTCGATCCTGATCGCCTGATGGTGGATGACCCGCAGAAGCGGGTTTTTCGACTGCTGGAGCCTGCCGATCGCGCGAGACGATCGCACCATCTTCTTCGTCCGCGGAATCCGCTCGGCCTCCCAGGCCCTGAGCGCAGCCGCCGGATCGTCGCCCTGCGCCAGTTGCTTCGCCAGGAGCACTGCACCCTCGATGCCCTGACTTGCCCCCTGGCCCCTATCCCAGGTCATCGGATGGGCGGCGTCCCCTAGGAGCGTCACCCGGCCCTCGCCCCAGCGCTCGACCGGGTCGCGGTCCTGTGTGTCGGAGAGGAAGGTGTTTGACTCGTCTGTCGCCTGCACGAGGGACTCGATCGGATCGGGCCAGCCCTGGAAGCGCTCCAGGACGGTCCGCTTGATCTCGGCTCCATCCTCCTTCCCGCCGGGCGGCTCGTTTGTGGCCGCCGTCCAATACAAGTACCCCTGACCCACGGGGTAGAAGACGAATCGCTCACCGATTCCGAGGAAGACGTACTCCGGGCCATCCTTGGCCAACTCGGTCTGCAGAATCCCGCGCCGGGTGCAGTACCCGCGGTATCGGGGCTCGGAGTCACCGAGAAGTTGCTTGCGGACGGTGGACTGCAGCCCGTCCGCGCCGATCAGGACGTCGCCACGGGCCGTCCGCCCATCCGCGAAATGCGCCGTCACCCCGCCCTCGTCCTGCTCGAAGCGGACGAGTTTGGTGCCCACCTGCACCTCGTCCGTGCCCACGCTGTTCGCGAGTACCCCGTGCAAGGCCGGTCGGAGGATGCCCAGGGCCAGCTCCAACGCGCGCGCGGTGCCGACGTGACGACCCTTGTTGGTCGTGAACTCCAAGCCCGTGATCGACGCGGCCGGCCCGGTCAGCTCGTCGAGGAGGTCGAGGTGCTTGAACGCGCGCGTAACGTTGTAGCCGAGCGAGAGGCCCGACCCAACCTGGGTTTTGCGCAGGTCGTCTGCCTGCTCGAAGACGCGCGAGTCGATCCCATATTGCCGTAGCGCGACGGCGGCGGTGAGACCGGCGATCCCCCCGCCGATGATCAGGGCGGTCGTGTCGTGATCTGCTGCCAAGGCCGCGATCCTATTCCAGCGGGGCAGTGCCCGGCAATGCTCACGACGGCGGTCTGGACGCGACCTGCCCGTGCGGATATGGTCACCCCATCTCGCCAAGTACAGAGAGAGGTCGTTTGTGAGCCAGGAGCCGATCGAGGGGGAGCCGCGGCGCCGGCTGATCTCCTCGGTACGCCTCCGGGTTGCACTGGCCGCGGCCGCCGCGCTCGCTGCGCTCTGGCTGGGGATCGTCAGGCAGTACGTCTCCGGAAGCGACCCGGCCGTAGGCGACCCGTCCGCCCAGACCAGCACCACCGAGGCGACCGAGACCGAGGCGACCGAGACCGAGGCGACCGAGACCGAGGCCACCGAGACCGAGGCCACCGAGACCGAGGCCACCGAGACCGAGACGACCGAGACCGAGACGACCGAGACCGAGACCGAGACTGAAACGACCGAGGCGACCGAGCCCGAGACGACGACGACCGCGGAGTCGTGAGGCGCGACACGAGACACCGCGCGTGATCCTGGGCTCGGTCGATCCCAGTCAAAGCCTGTACTGGCTCACCAGTCGCGCCGCCGGGACGGCTGCGCTCCTCTTCGCCAGTGCCTCGGTGTTCGTCGGCGCGCTGAGGGCCGGCGGGCTGGCCGGCAGCGCCCCGCGCGGGAGTCGCCGCCGGCTCGAGCTGGCGATCATCCACGAGGCCCTGGGGTGGGCCACCATCGTGGCGCTGCTCATCCACGGCTTCGTTCTGATGGGCGACAACTACCTGCCTCAGAACTTCGTCGACATCGCGGTCCCGTTCGTGGGTCCCTTCCACCCGGTGCCTAACGGCATCGGGATCATCTCAGGGTACGTGTTCATGGTGCTGAGCCTCACGTACTACATCCGCGACCGCTTCGGCGAGGCTCGTTGGAAGGCGGTGCACCGACTCGTTCTGCTGGCCTGGGTCGGCTCGATCGTGCACACGCTGGGCGAGGGGACGGACAGGGAGCAAGCGTGGTTCCTGGTCGTCCTGGCGGTGCCGGCGATCGCCGCTCTGGTCGCGCTCGGGATGCGCGTACGCGGCCCGGCCCGCTCAGAGCCAGCCGCCCCGCCTGGCGCTCAGCCGACCGCGTAGTACACGAGGAACGTCGCCGCCGTGAGGATCAAGGCGATCTCGACCAGGCCGGTCACGACCCAGAGCCAGCCCGGCAGGCCTCCCGCCGCAGCCGTCGCGGCAGGCGCACCGGCGAGGGCAGCCGTCGCGGTCGGCGAGCCGGTGACCGTCGCTGGGGCCTGCATGTCCAACCTCGTCGGCACGTCCTCCTGGGGCACGGCCACGATCAGTTCGGATGTGCCCACGCGAATTACGTCCGCGTCTCCGACACTTACCGCCTCGGTGATCCTATGGCCGTTTACGAAGGTCCCGTTGCTGGAGCCCAGGTCCTCGACATGCACGTTGGTTCCGGCGGGCGTGAGCACGAAGTGGCGCCGGGAGACCTCGGGTTCGTCCAGCGTGATGTCGCAGCCGGCGCGCCCGAAGCTCAGCTCCCGATCGAGTTCGAGTTGCTGTCCGACCCAGGGCCCCACGCTGAAGACGACGGTGATCAACGATGGTGACCTTATCCCGCCCGCAGCCGCAGGGCAACGGTCTGTCTGTCCGTGCAGGCATCGCCACCGCGGCCGGTGATTCCCGGGCGGTTGTATGACCGAGGTCAAGGACCAGTTCAGCTGCTTTGGCTCGACCTGCGCGGCGTTCGTCATCGGCGACGTGCCGGGGCGTAGCGCCCGCGCGGCGGTCGCACAGGCCCGGAGCTTCCTGTTGGATTGGCATGAGCGCTTCACGCGCTTCGAGGCCGACAGTGAGCTTTCGCGGCTCAATTCGGACGCGCGCCGGGTCGTGCCCGTCAGCGACGCGATGGCGCGCCTCGCCGAAGCGGTGGTCGTGGCGGGCCGGCAGACCGGCGGGCTCGTCGACGGCACGCTGCTGCGTGAAATCGAGGCCGCCGGCTACCGCGAGGATCTCGGCGTTTCCGTCCCGCTGGCGCTCGCGCTCGAGCTCGCTCCGCCGCGCCGGCCGGCGGGTCCGAGCCCGCGCGAGGGCTGGAACCAGATCGCGGTCGACCGCGCCGGCCGCACGATCACCCGGCCGGTTGGCGTCGCGCTGGACAGCGGAGGCCTGGCAAAGGGTCTGGCCGCCGACCTGCTGGCCGCCGCTCTTGGCACGCATGAGTGCTTCGCGATCAACGCGGCCGGCGACGTGCGGGTCGGCGGCGCGGGGCGAGTCCCGCGGCCCGTTCGGGTCGCCAGCCCGTTCGACGGCGCGACGCTTCACACCTTTGCGCTGACCGAAGCGGGCGTCGCCACCACCGGGATCGGCCGGCGCAGCTGGCAGGGCCCCGACGGCGCACCGGCGCACCACCTGCTCGATCCAGCCACCGGCAAGCCGGCGTTCACGGGCGTCGTGCAGGCCACGGCGATTGCGCCAACCGCGCTCGAGGCCGAGACACGCGCGAAGGCGGCGGTGCTGAGCGGGCCCGACGTTGCGGCGGCCTGGCTGCCGGACGGTGGCGTCCTCGTTTTCGAGGACGCCGGTCATCGGGTGGTGGAGCCGGCCCGCGCGGCCACGCGTTCCTGATCTAGCCCTGCTCGGCCTTTCGCATGCCGAGGAAGGCCCAGCCGGCGAAGAACACCACAAGCCCGCCGGTGGCTGCGAAGGCCAGCCCGACGCTGACCGGATCATCGGCGAGAAAGCCTCGCCCCGACTCCATCGCGGCGGTCAACGGGTTCACGCCGGCCACCTTTTGCACCCAATCGGTGAGCTGGTCGCGAGGAGTGAAGACCGGGGTCAGGAACAGGAGCATGAAGACGGGAATGAGCACCAGCGTTCCAGCCGCGACGGACTGGAAGCGGAGCGCGATGCCGGCGCCGTAGAGGGTCGTTGCGAGGTTCAGGAGCACGGCCAGCAATACGAGCGCGGCTATGTCGAGAGGGCCTCCCCGCACGGGCATGCCGGTGGCCAGCACCACGCCCCAGACGACGGCGATGGCTATTAGGGCACGACCGACGGACACGATCAGATAGCCGACGATGATGTACATCCGCTTCGGCGCAGCCGCCATAAGCCGGCGGCCCATGCCGCTCTCGAAATCGGACGCGATGTCGAAGGCCGTGAATACGCCGGCGAACATCGACGCCATGAAGAGGATGAACACGCACTGGAACGCGGTGAAGTCGTAGTAGCCGAAGCCCTTCGTCTCTCCGATCCCCGAGAGCGCCCCCTTGAAGGCGGCAAAGAAGAACAGCGGGACCAGCATGGGCGGGAACAGCTTCGGAGGGTCATTCAGGAGGCCGCGCAGATTGAGCGAGGCCACGCCCAGCGCGACGGAGACGGAGCGGCCGGTCACGCTGCCGTCCTCCGTCTGAGGCTGCGAACCGAGCCGGTCAGACCAACGATCAAGAGGACGCCGGCGATGCCGGCGCCGAGCGCCAGGGCCTCTGTGTCCCACCCGTTGATGAAGAGGCTGCGCGCTGCCTCGATCGGGTAGGAAATCGGGTTGTAGGTGGCGATGGTCTTGAACCAGTCCTCCTGAATGAGGTCCCGGGGCATGGCCATCGAGGACATGAAGAGCAGGCCCAGCGTGATCGAGAACAGGGGATGGACTCGCTCCGGAGCCCCGGTCTTCACCGCGACGAACATGCCGGCGGCGCCGAAGGCGAGTATCACGAGCAGAACGAGGCCAATGAGGGCCACCGCTCCCCCGGCGCCCGCCTCGACGTGCGCGCCGGCGACCAACCCCACCCCCAGGACCAGAAACCCCTGCACGACGCCGACCACCGCAACGCCGGAAAGCTGTGCCGTGATGAGGACCGCCCCGCTCACCGGCGTCATTGCAATGCGGTTGAGGAAACCTGACTGGATGTCGGTCCCAATCCCGAGCCCGGCCATCGTGGTGGCGCCCGCGGCCGACTGGACCATCATCCCGCCCAGGACGAATGTGATGTAGGAGTCGGTCGGGAATCCCTCGATGGCGGTGACCCGGTCGCCGGCCCCCGACATGACGGCGAGCAGGAACAGCGGGAAGACGAGGTTCGGCACGTAGACCACCGGCTGACGGAGCGTGCCGACGATCGAGCGCCGCGCGAGCTTTCCGAACTGTGTGCCCAGGGACGGCTTCACGGGCCGGCGGCCGGGCTGGGCACGCCAGGCACGCCGCTGGCGGTGAGCTGCTCGAGTACGCCTTCCTCTTCCGCCTCGCCATCGTCGGCCGCGCCCTCGAGGGAGCGGCCCGTCTTCGCCAGGAAGACATCGTCGAGCGTGGGAGCGTGGAGCTGCAGGTTCGAGACGCGCAGATTCGCGGCGTCCAAGGCGCGGACTATGTCGGCCAGGTCGTCCACGCCGGCACGGAGGCGGACGGCCACGCCCCTGTTGGTTCCGCTTACAAGCTCGCCGAAGCGCTGGAACACTTCGCTGATCGCGGGCCCCTCGCCAGGGTCGAGGGGGACTGCCTCGACCGTCGGTCGGCCGATCTCGGCCTTCAGGTTGGCCGGTGTGTCCTCGGCCACGATCTCTCCGGACTCGATGATCCCCACCCGGTCGGCCAAGACATCGGCCTCCTCCAGGTATTGGGTGGTGAGGAAGATCGTCATGCCCTCCTCCTTGACAAGCCGGGCACACTCCTGCCAGAGCGCAGTCCGGCTCTGTGGATCAAGCCCTGTCGTCGGCTCGTCGAGGAACAGCACCCGCGGCCGGTGGACCAGGGCGAGCGCGAGATCGAGCCGGCGCTTCATCCCGCCCGAGTAGCCGCCAACGGCTCGGTCGGCGGCCTCGATCAGCCCGACCCGCTCGAGCAGCTCGGTTCCACGCGCCTTGCGTTGCGCTTTCGGGATCCCCTGGAGGGACGTCTGGAGGTCCATGTGCTCCCAGGCGTTGAGATGCGAGTCCAGGGCCGCGGCCTGGAGGGCCACGCCGATCGAGGTCCGGACCTGTGCACCCTGGTTGGTGACGTGAAACCCCGCGACGCGCGCGATGCCCGAGGTCGGCCGCAGCAACGTCGTCAGCATCAAGACGGTCGTCGACTTGCCGGCACCATTCGGCCCGAGGAATCCGTAGATCTCCCCCGGATTCACGTAGAGGCTTATTCCGGCGACGGCACGGTGGGAGCCGAAGTCCTTGACGAGCCCCTCGACGACGATGTCGTTGGCGGGGCCGCCGGGCGCCGCCGTCGGGGCCACCGTCGGGGCGGTTGGGGGCTCGACCACCGCCTCGCCCGGCACCCGGATATCGATGACGGTCTCTCCGAGCTCGACTCGGTCGCCTGTGCTGAGCGTCACGGCGTACTGCAGGCGGTGGCCGTTCACGAACGTCCCGTTGGTCGAGCCGAGGTCCTCCACTGTGAGCCCGTCCCCGACGGGCGAGAAGCTGGCGTGCCTACGGGAGATATCGGGATCCTGGTCCAGGACCACGTCTGCGGCGCCGGGATCGCGGCCGAAGACGATCTGGTCGCCGACGGCCAGCTCGGTGCCCACTCGCTGGCCGGCGACGAAGACGAGCAGCGGCAGCGTCGGTATCTGCTTTGCGCGAGTTACCTGCGGCGCGGTAGGGAGGAGCGCGGGCGCGGTAGCGCTCGGCACGGGTTCGGTAGCGCTCGGCACGGGCTCGGTAACGCTCGGCACGGGCTCGGTAACGGTCGGCGCGGACGCCCCTCGAACCTCCAGCACGGTAGCCCCGAGCTGTATCCGGTCCCCGGCCCGAAGCTGCTGCGAACCGGTCACGCGCTGCCCGTTTACGAAAGTGCCGTTGGTCGAGTCGAGATCCTCAACGGCGGCGCCCCCGTCGACAAGCAACAAGGAGGCGTGCCTCGTGGAGACCTCCGAATCGGCGATTACCAGGTCGGCGCTCGGGTCCCGCCCTATCAGCATCGTTCCCGTGAGGGGGAACTGCTGTCCGGCGTCCCTGCCCTCGACGATGGCGAGTGTGACCTGAGACACCGAGCGATCGTAGTCAACCGCGGGAGTCAATGGAAGCCCGCTCGCGGTGATCGGCCGCACCGGGACCACCGGCCCGTAGCGCGAAGCCTTGCGTGTTCGCGACGACCTCGGGTAGGGTCGTGCCACCCCGTCGGAAGCGCGCAAATGGCATCCAAGTTCCCACCCGGCCCGGGCGGCACCCGCCTGGTGAACACCATCAAGTTCCAGCGCCGACCGGCGGTGTTCATGGAGGCGGCGCGTCAAGAACATGGCGACGTATGGACGCTCCGGCTGATGGGCGGCACCAATTTCGTGGTGGTCTCCGATCCCAAGCTGGTCGAGCAGATATTCACGGCGGATCCGACGGTGTTGCACACCGGCTCGAGCACCGGCAAGCCGGTTATGGGCGCACGCTCGGTGATCATCCTCGACGAGCGCGAGCATGCGGACATGCGCAGGCTGCTGGCGCCGGCCTTCCAGCCCGAGCGGCTGGAGCGCTATCGGGGGCTCACCGAGGAGATCTGTCGGCGGGAGGTCGCCGACTGGCCGTTGCGCGAGCCATTCGAGTTGCTACCGCGCATGGAGAGGATCACGCTCGGCGTGATCATGAGTGCGATCTTCGGGGTGACCCAGAGCGCGCGCCAGGAGTCGCTGCGCACCCGGATCAACACCATGGTGGCCTGGGGAGGCAGTCGCGTGCGCATGGCCAGGCTGCATGCCAGCCAGAGGAAGGGCTGGGAGCCTCCGCGGTCGCTCGTGCGGGTGAGGGAGCCCCTCGACGCCGCCGTCTTCGAGGTGATCAACGAGGCCAGGCAGGACCCTCGCCTCGAGGAGCGCGACGACATCCTTGCCATGCTTCTCCAGGCCCGCTACGAGGACGGCAGCCCGATGACGGATCGCGACCTTCGCGACACGCTCGTGACGCTGCTCATTCAGGGCCACGCGTCGACCGCGGATGGGCTCTGCTGGGCGTACGAGCGCCTCATGCGCCATCCGGAGATCTACGAACGGCTGCGGGCCGAAGCGCAGACGGAGAGTGAGGAGTATCTCGACGCGGTCGTGAAGGAGACGCTGCGGGTGCGTCCGCCCCTGCCGATCGGTACGCGCCTCGTAAACAAGCCGATCGTGCTTGGCGAGTACGAGCTCGAACCGGGCACGCTCATCGCACCCTGCATCTATCTGGTCCACCACCGTGAGGACATCTACCCCGAGCCGCATCGGTTCCGCCCTGAGCGATTCCTGGAGCAACCGGCGGGCAAGTACACGTGGATTCCCTTCGCCGGCGGTCACCGCGCCTGTCTCGGAGGGTACTTCGCGATGAATGAGATCAAGGCCGTCCTCCGCACGATCAATCGGCTAATCCGCCTCGAACCCGAGGAGCAAGGCGACGAGGAAATCACCCTCCGCAGGGTCGGGCTCAGTCCGAGCCGCCGCGCCCGGGCGGTGCTCGTGGAACGCATACCTGAGGCCGAGGCGGCCGATGTCGCCGCCGCCTGAGCGATGACCGATGCCCGACCTGGCGCTGCCCCCGGCGGTCCCCCGGGCGGCGGACCGCCGGGTCCTCCGGGCGGCCCACCGGGTCCTCCGGGCGGCCCACCGGGTCCCGCGATCGAGGTCGACGAGCAACGCGCGCACGACCTCGCCTCGCTGTTCCGGCTCGACGGCAGACGGGTGATCCTCGTCGGCGGCTACGGCGGGATCGGGGAAGTCACCGCGCGGCTGTTCGCCGACTTCGGGGCGGAGCTAGCCATAGCGGGACGCTCCGAGGAGAGCGCGAGCGCGCTAGCGCAGGAGCTCTCGGCCGCCGGCGGCCGGGCGATCGGGCTGCGTGTCGACATCGCCGACCGCGAAAGCGCGCGTGCGCTGGTCGCGAGCTGCGTGGAGCAGCTCGGCGGACTCGACGTGCTCGTGAATCTCGCCGGGATAGATCTCGAGGCGCCCGCCGAGCGGTTCGACGAGCACGACTGGCGCAGCGTCCTCGACGTGAACCTGTCTGGTGCCTTCTGGCTCTCCCAGGCGGCCGGCGAGGTGATGATCGAGGCCGGTCGCGGCGGCCGCATCGTCCACTACTCGACGACCCGCAGCGTCGCGGGCGGGCGCAGAGGGTTTGCCGCCTATGCGGCGAGCAAGGCCGGGCTCAACGGCCTCATCCGCCAGCTCGCCACCGAATGGGGCAAGTACCGCATCGCGGTGAACGGCGTCGCACCAGGCTTCGTCCCGACCGGCCTCGTGCAGGACGCCGCCGCGGATAACCGATTCATGGCGATGATGCTGGGTCGCATCCCGTTCGGGCGCTTCGGCGAGCCCGTCGAGCTGGCGGGCGCGACGCTCTTCCTGGCGTCGCCGGCCGCCAGCTTCATCACCGGCCAGGTGATCTTCGTGGATGGCGGCGTGACCGCCAGTTCGTAGGACGCGGCCGGCGCTCCGGACGGCTCCAGGGCTACACCCTGATAGTCAGCTCGAAGGTCTCGGTGACCGGCGGCTCGGCGAGGATTCCCTTCAGCTCAGCGGTCATGCGGCGGGCGATCTCGGTGCTGGACTCCATGTTCTCCTCTGTGTCCCACATCGTGATCGCGATGCCCTTGTCGCCCTCGGGCTCGGTGAGGAGGATGTAGCCCTCGAAGCCGGGATGGTTCTGGTACGCCGGGATGATGGTGTCCCGGGTCAGGTCCATGGCCTCCTCGCGCCGGTCGGGGTTCCAGCGGGCCGTGTTTACGCGCGCATACATGTTTGGCCTCCTAGTCTTGGTCCAGGTACGGGGGCTGAGCATCCCCGCTGTTTGACCGGGGTGTCAAGCCGAGCGGTCTTACACGCCGGCTCCGTCGAGCGCAAACAGCCGCCTCGCGTTGCCCGCAAGCACATTCCGCCTCTGGTCGTCGGAGATCGGAAGGTCGTCGACCATCGCGATCGCCGCTTGCAGGGGCGTGCTCATGGGGGGCGAGTCGGTGCCGAAGAGCATCCGCTCGGGTCCCATGAACGCCAGGTTCGCGAGGTGGATTTGCGGGTTCAGGGTCGCGGTATCGACGTAGACGTTGCGCAGGTACTCGCTCGGGCTACGCACGACCTCGGCCCGGATGACCCCATCTGCGGGCGGGCGGGAGCGCTGTGCGAGGTCGATCCTGTTGTGAATAAGGGACACGCCTCCCCCCGCCGTGGCGGCGACGAGCTTCAGGTTGGGGTACTGCTCCAAGCGCCCGGCGACGGCCAGCGTCGCCAGGCTGACCGCCACGTCGAAGAAGCGGCTCACCTGCTCGACAAGCCGGAAATCGGCCACGCTGCCGCTCCCGACCGGCTCGGCGCCGGGGTGCAGGAAGACGGGCAGGTCGAGTTCGGCGGCCATCTCGAAGAAGTCATCGGCCCGCTCCGAGTCGAGGTATTCCCCCTGAACGCTGCTGTTGACGATCAGCCCGACGAAGCCGCCCTCCCGCACGGTCCGCGCCGTCTGCTCCAGCAGCTCGAGGCCACCGAACGGGTTGGTGTAGGCGTAGGCCGCCAGCCGGCCGGCGTGTTCGGCCACCGTGAGAGCGAGCCAGTCGTGGAACTCCTTCAGCTGGTCGATTGGCTGCGCGTAGTTGTCCAGCCCCGGGACGGGCATCATCGTCCCGAACCCGACCGGGCTGCCGACGATCGTGAGCTCGATGCCGAGCTGCGCCTTCTGCTCGAGCATGCCCTCGATGTCGGCCAGCGCCGGCGGCATCGGGAAACGCTTGAACAGCTCGGGGTGTGTGACGTGGCCGTGGACGTCGACGATCACTCGTCGAGCTGCTTCACGACAAGCGTTTGCATGATCGACTCCATGAAGAACTTGCGTGCGCCCTCGGGATCGGCCATGTCGCGCGCGACGGCCAGGTGTGGGTTGAGCTTGTCCTCGAGCTCCTGGATCTCAGGCTGTCGCCCGAGGTGGGCCGCCACCTCGGGAAGCGCACCCTCGATCTCCACTGCGCGCACGATGGTTTGGCCCTTCATGAAGACAACCGTCCGAAGGAGCCTGCCCTTCTCGTTCCCCTCCTCGTCCTTGACGATGGGGTCGGGCGATTTGTAGTTTCTGAAGAGTTCCTGGACCTTCTCCTCGGTCCCGGGCTTGACGTCCCACATCAGGGCCCACCAGTCGCTCATATGTGCCTCCTCGTCTGCGGAGCTGGGAGCTAGGAGGCCTCAGCCTGGGTCTGCCGGAAGATCTCGAGACCCGGGCCGCCCTCCTCCGACGTGTAGATCGGTCCCTTGTAGAGGTTGACCTCGTAGTTCTCGGGGTCGTGGACCCCCTCGAAGAACTCTCCAAACCGCTCCAGCGCCTGGTTGTGGTACTCGGCCTCGGTGCTGGCGATCAGCTGCTCGTCGCCTTCCCAGAGCGTTACCGAGAGCGCCTTTCCGGTGTTGTGGTCCACGAGCGATAGCACGCCCTGAAAGCCCTCCCGCGCGCTGGTGGTCGGGAGCACGTTCTGGTACCAGAGCTTCAGGCCCTCCTGGATCTTGCCCTCACCCTCGGGGGCCTGCACATACGTCACGCGTGCGAACACATCTCTCCCTTCATTGACCAGCGGCTAGTCCTGCGCGCGATCTTAGGGTCATTGACTTCCGTCGGCAACCGAGGCGCCGGACCGGAGTAGCTTCTCCGCCGGTGCCATCCCCCGAAGGCGGAGCTGAAGCGACGGCGGCGTCTGCTCGCGAGCCGGCCGCGTCGGCGCTGAGCCCTCTCCGGATACCCGTGTTCCGCGCGGTATGGACCGCTTCGCTCGCGTCGTACGTGGGAACGTGGATGCACCTGGTTGCCGTCGGGTGGCTGATGACCACCCTCACCTCCTCGGTCACGCTGATCGCCCTTGTGCAGACCGCCATCGCGCTGCCGACCTTGGTGCTGGCGCTGCCGGGTGGAGCGCTTGCGGACATGGTGGATCGCCGGCGCATGATCATCGCCACACAGGCGTGGCAGGTCGTCACGGCCGCCACGCTGGGGATCGTCACGCTGACGGACGTCGCGACCCCGGGGCTTGTGCTCGCCCTCACGCTCGCGCTGGGCGTGGGAGCTGCGCTTGGCCTGCCGGTGTTCTGGGCGGTCGTTCCGGAGATCGTGGGGCGGGCCGAACTGCCGGCTGCACTGGCGCTGAACAGCGCCGGCATCACCCTGGCACAGGCCGTCGGCCCCGCGCTCGGCGGGCTGCTGGTGGCTTCCGCCGGTGCCGGCGTGGTGTTCCTGCTGAATGCCGGCTCGTTCCTGGTCGTCGTCGCCGTCATCACGGCCTGGCGGCGCACCCCATCCGTGAGTGCGCTGCCGCGCGAACACGTCGTCGAGGCCGTCCGCGCGGGGCTCCGATACGTCAGGAACGCGCCGCCACTGCAGGTGGTGCTGCTCCGCACGGCGGCCCACGCCTTCTGCTACAGCGTCCTGCCCGCCCTGCTCGTGGTGGTGGCGCGGACCCGGCTCGACGTGGGGGCCGCGGGTTACGGAGTGCTGTTCGGATGCTTCGGTGCGGGCGGCGCGATCGGCGCCGTGCTTCTCACGCGGGTGCGCGCACACATTTCGACGGACCGGCTCATGGTCCTCGCGGGGGCCACTCTGGCGGCAGCGTTGGTGGCGCTGGGGACGCTCCGCTCGTTCGCCGCGCTGCTGCCGGTGATGGTCCTCGGGGGCGCCGGGTCGGTAATGGTCATGTCCTCCCTCAACATCGCGGTGCAGTCGGTTCTGCCGGACTGGGTGCGCGGTCGCGGGCTCGCCCTTCAATTGCTCACCTTCCAGGCGGCGTTGGCGGCCGGAGCGGCGTGCTGGGGCGCGATGGCCGCGAACGTCAGCGTTTCCGCCGCGCTCATCGCCGCGGCGGCGGCGATGGTGGCCGCCCATATGGTGAGCGCGCTTGCCGGGCTCCGTCTGGCCATCGCCGACGATGTCGATCTCGCGCCGGCGTCCTGGTTGGAGCCCCAGTTCGTTCTGGAGCCCGACCCTCGTGACGGGCCGATCCTGATCGAGATCGAGTACCGGATCGCGCTCGAGCAGACACCCGAGTTCCTCGAGGCGATGCGACAGCTCCGGCGCACGCGGAGGCGCGACGGGGCCGTGCAGTGGTCGATCTACCAGGATCTCTCCGACCCGGAGAGGCATGTCGAGAGCTTCCTCGTCAGATCTTGGGCCGAGCACGAACGCGCCCACGAGCGCGCCGTGCAGTCGGATCGCGCAGTGATCGAGCGCGTCCTTGCGCTACACCATGGGGAGGCCCCCCGCGTCACCCATCTTCTCTGGCACGACCTCCGC
>JBEVKF010000041.1:0-13621 GCA_040509755.1 Thermoleophilaceae bacterium
GGCGCCGCCGACGGTGTAGGGGAAGAGGCAGTCGTAGACCAGGCAGATCCTCATGGAGGCGGCGAAGGCTGGCAGACCGTTCGCTACCATCGCCCGCCAGCAGGCGCGACTGCTTTCGTCTTCGCGCGTTCTAGGGTTCGACCCAGCCTTCAGCGAAGGCGCTTTCCCCCCTGAGCACTGTCGAGCAGACATCTAGGTTCCAACGAGCCGACCATGAGGACCCCGGCGCCGTCAAGGTGTCTGTCGTCATCCCCTGCCTGAACGAGGCCGCATCGATCGAGCGCTGTGTGACGAAGGCGCGCCATGCGCTCGTGGGCCAGGGCTGGGAGGGCGAGGTCGTGGTCGCCGACAACGGGTCCAGCGACGGCAGCGGGGACATCGCGCGTGACGCCGGAGCGATCGTGGTGCTCGAGCCGCGGCGCGGATACGGCAGCGCCTACCTCGCCGGATTCGCCGCCGCGCGCGGCGAGTACATCGTCATGGCGGACGCCGATCTGACCTATGACTTCGAGGACATCCCGCGCTTCGTCGAGAAGCTCGACGAGGGCACCGACCTCGTGATGGGCAATCGCATGAAGAACATCCAGCCAGGCGCGATGCCCTGGTTGCACCGCTATGTCGGTAATCCGGTGCTCACCGGGATTCTCAATCTCTTCTTCAGAACCGGCGTCCGCGACGCCCATTGCGGCATGCGCGCGGTACGCCGGTCGGCGCTTCCCAGCCTCGACCTGCGCACGACCGGGATGGAGTTCGCGTCGGAGATGGTCATCCGCGCGGGCAAGGAGGACCTCGCGATCGAGGAAATCCCGATCAATTACCACTCGCGCGAGGGGGAGTCGAAGCTCTCGAGCTTCCGCGATGGCTGGCGCCACCTGCGCTTCCTGCTCGTCCACAGTCCCACCTGGCTCTTCATCGCGCCCGGGGGCTTCATGGCGCTGCTCGGCGTCTTTGTCTCGCTGACCGTCTTGTTCCAGATCGAGGTGTTCGGGCGCGAGTGGGACCTGCACTCGATGGTGGCCGGCGCCCTCCTCATGATCGTGGGGACGCAGGTCTTGGCGCTCGGGTTGTGCGCCCACGCCTACGGCACCTACTTCATGGGCGAGCGTGACCCGTGGTTCGACCGGATGCGAGCCCGCTTTCGCCTGGAGCATGGCCTGCTGCTGGGCGGGGCGACCTTGGGAGCCGGTCTTGCCGCGGCAGCGGCGATCGTCGGCATCTGGGTCGACCGCGGCTTCGGTGCTCTCTCCGAGGAGCGCCTGGCCGTGATGGCCGCTGCGCTGATCATCGTCGGAATCCAGATCTTCTTCTCCTCCTTCTTGATCAGCATCATCGGCCTGCGCCGCCGGCGCTGAGCATGCGCATCGCCGCCGTCCTCGCCGCGGCTCTCGTGGCGGTTACGGTCGGGCTCGCGGTCGTCCTCGTCGAGTCGAAGCCCCGGCAGGCCGGCAGCAACTACGTCCCGGAAGCCGGTCCGATCGACACGATCGACGGCAGCGGACGGCACTGCCAGACCGGCCAGGTCGTGCCCGGTGACACCGGAGCCGTGCGCATCCTCCTGGGGACCTTCGAGCGCCCGTCGCCCGCGATCGCGATCAGCGTCGACGCCGGCGGCAGGGAGATCTCGTCGGGTCGCCTGAAGGCGGGGCAGCCAGACGGCTATGTGACCGTCGGGATCGACACGGTCGACCGGCTTCATGCCGACTCGACCGTCTGCGTCGAGCTCGATACGCAGCCGGGCCGGCGGACCGTGCTCTACGGCTCTGGCGACCAGGTGCGCCTGGAATGGCTGCGGCCCGGGAAGGAGAGCTGGCTCGAGCTGCTGCCGACGGTCGCGCACCGGTTCGGGCTCGCCAAGCCATTTGTGTCGGGATCGTGGGCCCTCGCCCTCGCCGGCGTCCTCCTTCTCGTGGCCTGGGGGATTGCCCTCCGGCTGACCCTGCGGGAGCTTCGGGCTTGAGGCGTGTGATCGCCCTCGCCCGCAGGGTTCCTCGCGCCGGCTGGGGGTGCGCGCTCGCGGCCTTTGCCAACTGCCTCGTCTGGATCGTCGTCATCCCGCCCTTCCAGGTTGCCGATGAGTCGGGCCATGTCGTCTACGCCCAGCACCTCGCGGAGACCGGGCAGATCCCGGACAAGGAAAACGGGTACCCATTCTCGGACGAGATGCAGGAAACCCTGGTCGCACTGCGCTTCAACGACGTGGTCGGCCGGCCGCGAGACCGCGCCACTCCTTCGCGCTATTACGACAGCGCCGTGGACGCGGCCCGCCAGAACCCCGCCAATCCGGCCAACGGCAACGGCGCGATCGAGAGCTCCAATCAGCCGCCGCTCTACTACTCGCTGGCCGCCGCCGCGTATCTGGTGTCGCCGTGGCAGGACCTACAGCATCGGCTCTGGCTCATGCGACTCGTCTCGGCCCTCCTGGCGGCGCTGACGACGCTGTTCACGTTCATGTTCCTACGCGAGGTCCTCAAGGAGCCCTGGACCTGGACGGTCGGCGCGCTCGCGGTGGCCTTTCAGCCGCTGTTCGGGTTCATCTCGAGCGGGGTGCATCCCGACGCGCTCCTTTGGACGGCCTGCGCCGGCCTGCTCTTTGGTCTTGCGAGGGCGTTTCGCAAGGGGCTCACCCCGGGAGTGGGGGCGGGCATCGGGCTCGCGCTCGCAACCGGGGTCCTCACCAAGCTGAACTTCGGCGCCGTGTTGCCGGGCGCGGTGCTCGCCATCGTGCTGCTCGTCTGGCGCGCCGGCGCCGGCAGGCCGGCCGCGGTTCGCGGGGCGGCCGTGTCTCTCGCGGCGCTCGCCGTGGCCGGGTTGCTCTTAGTCGGCATGAACACGCTCGTATGGGACCGCCCCGCCTCTGGGCGCGTGGTGGTCGCCGCCGCGCCCGTGAACGCGGACGCGGCCGCGGACCCGATCACCCGGCGCGAGCAGCTCTCATACGCCTGGCAGCTGTACCTGCCTCGGCTCCCGCTCATGAACGATCAGTTCGACTACTACCCGCTCTGGCAAACCTTCTTCAAGGGGACCGTGGGCCGGTTCGGATGGCTCGACACGAGCTTTCCGCCGTGGGTCTACAACCTCGCCCTGGTCGTCTCCCTGGCGCTGCTCGTCCTGCTCGGCGCGGCGCTCTGGAGCCGGCGGGCGGAGCTGCGCCGGCGCTGGGCTGAGCTACTGGCCTACGCCGCCATCGCCGGAGGCGTGCTCCTCTCGGTCGGCCTCCTTGGCATCTCCTACCGTCAGAACACCGGCAACACCTTCGAGCAGGCGCGCTATCTGCTGCCCCTCCTCCCGCTGTACGGGGCGGGGGTTGCACTCGCGGCCCGGGGGATCGGGCGGGGCTTGGAACGACAGCTCGGAGCCCTCATCGTGATGCTCGTGCTGGCGCACAGCCTCTTTGCCCAGCTGCTGGTGATATCGCGCTACTACGGCTGACTGGCCGCGGCCAGCGTCCGCTCCCGCTGTCGCAGCGCCTCCCGCAGCCCAGCCTCGACCTGCTTGGCGGCCACGTCCCACGAGGCCGTCTCGACGAAGGCCAGGCCTGCCTCGGCGCGCCGCCGCCGGCGATCCTCGTCGGCGAGCAGTCCTTCGAGTGCTTCGGCGATCGCCACCGGGTCGGCCTCGGCGACCTCGACGCCGCCGTCGCGCCCGAGCTCGGCCTCGGTCGAGCCGCCGGCCAGGTCCACGCACGGGAGGCCGCAGGCCATCATCTCCTGCGGGATCAGGGAATAGTTGGTGAGCGACAGGCACAGCCCCACGGTGGCCTCCGCGTAGCGCCAAGACAGGACCTCGGGCCCGGTCACGCCGAGCTGCTCGTACTCGAAGGGAAGATGTAGCTCCTCGGCCTGGCCGAAGAGCACAAAGCGCGTCTGCGGGCGGCGCCGGTGAAGCTCAGTCAGGGCCAGCGCCCCGAGCGCCACGGCACGTCGCGGGGTGAACTCGCGGGCGTAGAAGATGACGGTGTCGGAGCGTCGCTGCACCGGCCGCGGCCGGTAGATGCCGTGGTCGACCCCGAGGCGAAACCAGCTTCCGGCCATCCCGTAGCGCTCCGCGAGCAGGTCGCGCAACCAGCGGCTCGCGGCGATCCCGTACAGGCCCAGCTCGTAGGTGCGCGCGGCCCAGCGCGACTCGACCGACGTGGCGAAGAACTCCGGCTCGTGGTCTTGGACGAGGTAGGCCCGTGCGCGGCAACCGGGCAGCAGAAGGGCGGGGTAGACGGTGTCCCAGCCGGTGGCGAGGACGACGTCCGCCCCCGACCAGCCCGCGAAGCCCTTGTGCAGCGGCGCCCGCAGCGGCGCGAACTCTTGGTTGATTCGCCGGCGCAACACCGAGTCGGCCTCGTAGTGGCGCCGGCGCGGGTCATAGAGCCATACCGAACACGTGTGGCCCATCTCCTCGAGCCGAGCGAGCAGGGTGAAGATCGTGTTGTGGCCGCCGCTGCCGCGCTGGAAGGGAGGGATCACGACGGCGAGGTGGAGCGGGCGGTCGGCCATGCCCGGCACGGGATCGTCGAGTGGGGCCGCGCCCTCCCGGTCGAGGCGCAGCACCTCCTCGTAGGAGGCGCCGCCGGCGGAGCTCACGATGCGCCCGCGCGGCAGATCCAGCTCGGCTTCGGATTCGGTGGCGCCGCGCCGCTCGAGCGACAGCGCGCGCTGCACGCCGCCGGGAAGCCGCTCGGCGCGCGAGCCGACCGCGGATGCCACCCGGCGACCGCCGTGATGCGCGGCCGAGCGCGCCAGCCAGCGCGCGCGGCGGCCCAGGGGCCAGCCCTGCTCCCGCATCCAGCGAGCGTCCGCACGCACCTCGTGCGCCGCCCGGCCGGCCGCGAGCGGCTCCACGTGACCGCTGGACGCGCGCAGCCCGCGGTACTCGTCGAAGTAGCGCTTCATGAACTCGACAGGCCCGAAGTCATGCGCATGGACCACGGCGGCCCGCGGCTGGAACACCTTGACCCAACCCGCCTCGAGCATGACCCTGCCGAAGGCCTGGTCCTCGGAGTAGTCGAGCTCGGCGAAGCGCAGCTCCTCCCAACAGGCGCGCAGGTAGCAGGCGTTCACGTTCGAGAGGAAGGTGACGTCCCCCTTGCGGTGCAGCACAGGGCTCCCGTTCGGCGAAAAGCCCGCGAAGAACTCGGTCAGCTCCCGAGCGATCATCGGGCTCGTGCCGGGGTGGGGCAGATGCGGTCCGAACGCGGCGCCCACGCGCGAGTCGAGCGCGAACGCCTCGCGGTAGGCGGCGAGCCAGCCGGGCTGCGGGACGGCGTCCTGCGTGAGGAAGCAGATCAGTTCCCCAGATGCGCGCTCTGCGCCCAGGTTGCGGGTGCGCCCGTGGCCGAACTCGCCCGGCGCGATCTCGATCACCTCGTCGGCGAGCTCGCGCGCGATCTCCAGCGAGCCGTCGCGCGAGCCCGAGTCGATCACCACCAGCTCGAGCTCCCCCTGGGAGCGCACGGCCTCCAGCGCGCGGCGCAGCAACGGCGCGCCGTCCTTGACCGGAACGACGACTGACACGCCCGCCATCGCTAGCGGCGCTCGAGCACGTACAGGTCCTGGTTGCCCTCGACCCGGCCCGGCCGGAACAGGGCCACGCTCCACTGCGGCGTCAGCTTGGCCAGCAGCCACTCGGAGCTCAGGAACGCCGTGCCCCACTCAGGGTTGGCCACGCCGTGGTCGCCGGCCTCGCCGAACTCGGCGGCGTACCAGAAGCCTTGCTCGCTCAGGCTTTCCTGGATCTCATTTAGCTGCTCGAGCGAGCGGACGCCCTCCCGCCACGTGTGCGCGATCGTCTGCTCGCCATGCGTGGTGATCAGCAGGCGGCCGCCCGGGCGGATCACGCGTCGCATCTCCCGCAGCCAGTCGAGCGCCGCACCTTCGGCGAAGTGGCTCCAGATCGAGATTGCGAACGCGAAGTCGAACTGCCCGTCGTCATATGGCAGCGGCGGATACTCGGGGCTGCGCTCGAAAGAGATCCCGGGCAAATGCTCGCGCGCCCACTCGATCGCGTCGGGGATCGGGTCGCACCCGTGCCACTCGAGCTCTGGAAACGCCGCGGCCAGCACGCGCACCACGCGCCCCGAAGAGCAGCCGAAGTCCAGTCCGGCCATCCCGGGACGCAGGTCGAGCCCGGCCTGCGTGAGCGAGTCCCCGACCAGGTCTGCGTAATAGGCCGAACCTCCGGCGGCGGCGGGTCCGTGGGCCATGGAGTGGACGTCTCCGGTCGGCATCGCCGCCGACAGGCCGGTCCGCTCGAGCGCGGGCCCGAGCCCGCGGTGGGCGGCGAACGCCAACGTCAGCCGCTTCCTGTCGGCGGCGTCCGCCGTCTCCCATAGCGCCGCCTCCGCCGGCTCGAGCGCCCCCTCGACGGTGGCGATGTCGCCCGGCTCGAGTCGCGCATAGAGGTGCTCGGTAACGGGCGCACCGGTGAGCGGGTCGGGCGACAGCGCTCGCGCAAACCTGGACGGCGGTCGCTGCTCGGCATGCGCGCGTTCCTCCCCCATCGACCGCCGCCCCTCGCTCAGCTTGAGCGGCAGACGCCGGCGCGAGTCGTTGACCGCGCGGTAGACCGCCCGCGCCGCGCGCAGCCCGGCACGAAACTCGCTCGCCCCCCGGCGGCGCATGAGCGCGTTGAGATCGAGGTTCCAGCGGTCCAGCCAATAGGCGCGGTCCTGGGCCGCCGCCAGCGCCGCGTTGGCGCGCGCCGCTCGCTCGTGCGCTTCGCGCTCGAGCGCGTCCACGCGCCGTCGCAGCGCCTCGGCCTCGTCTGTCGTCTCCAGGTCCACGGCTATAGATTCTCGGCGATCCGCGGCGTTTCGCGCATGAAGACCCACCAGCCGAGTACCAGCACGGCGACCGAGATCAACACCGGCACCGCGAGCAGCTCGATCCCGCCGATGGCTGTCCCGGCCGTCGGTGCGTCCTGGTCGATCACCGCGTGGCGCCACTGGGTGAGAATCGACGCGATCGGGTTGAACATGACCAGCTCGCGCACGCTCTCGGGCACCCGCTCGATCACGTAGATGATCGGCGTTCCGTAGAAGAGCAGCTGCAGGGCAACCTCCCAGATCGGCTCGACGTCGCGAAAGCGCACGTATAGGGCAGACAGCAACATCGTCGCCCCGGTCGCGAGGATCACGAGCATTCCGATCAGCAGCGGGATCTGCACCCAATCAAGCGTCGGCGTGATTCCCGAGGCGAAGATGAAGATGAAGACCACGATCAGGTTGAGGCCCAGGTTGAAGAGCGAGTGGAGCGCCACCGAGAGCGGGATCACCATGCGCGGGAAGCGCATCTTGCGCAGCAGGTTCTCTCGTTCGATCAGTGCCGTCACGCCGCGGCTGGTCGTCTCGGAGAAGAACGTGAAGAGCACGATTCCGCTCAGCAGGTAGACGGGGTAGTACCTGACGCCCTCGCCGAACTTGACGATCTTCGTGAAGACGAAGTAGAGCGTGCCGAACAGCAGGAGGGGGCGGGCCAGCGTCCAGAGATAGCCGAGCGCCGACCCGAAGAAGCGCAGCTTGAAGTCGGTCGCCGCGAGCATGTAGGTCAGGTTCCAGAAGCGGCGCAGGTCGTCGCCGATCGCGGCCGGCCCGCGGTAGCGGGGCTGGGCGGCCCCCTGGGCGCTCATTCGCGCTCCACCTCGAGCTCGGTGGGAATGTCCACGACGCTGCCCGTGGCGTAGCTCGCCTCGACGATCAGCGTGGCGAGGTCGTCCGCGCGCACGATCTCAACGGGTGGCCGGCCCTCGGACACCGACGGCGTGAGCGTGTAGCGGGTCGGTGCCAGCCAGTTAGGAAACTCGAAGCGCACGGTCACCCGCTCGCCGGCGTCGAAGTTGCCCATGAGCCCGTGCTTCGAGCTTGTGGCCACGAAGATCGTGTGGCGGACGTCGTTGCGGAAGGTGATCGCGAAGAGCGGATTTTCGACCCTCCGTGCAAACTCGGCCTCGAAGCAGGCCCGGCACGCCCGGCCCTGCTCGAGCGAGAGGATCCGCTCGCCGGTCTCGTCCTCGCACCAGACGCCGAGGACGCCTACCCCCCGCGCTGCCCCATCCCCCGCGGGCTCGGCGCCCGCGGCCGTGTGGCCGAAGTTGAGCTCGCTGTACAGCCTCGACACCTCGTCGGGCGGCCCGATGCGCACGACCTCACCGCGCTCGATCAGCATCGCCCGGTCGCAGAAGCGCTCCACGGAGCTCATGTCGTGGGTCACGAACAGGATCGTGCGCCCCTCGCGCTTCATGCGCTCGAACTCGGCAAAGCACTTCGACTGGAACGCGGCGTCGCCAACCGCGAGCACCTCGTCCACGAGCAGGATGTCGGCGTCCACCTGGATGGCGGTCGAGAATCCGAGCCGCACGCTCATTCCCGACGAGTAGTTCTTGAGCTTTAGGTCGATGAATTCCTCGAGCTCAGCGAAGGCGATGATCTCGTCGAAGCGCTCGCGGGCCTGCTTGCGCGTCAGGCCGAGCATGATCGCGTTGATGATCACGTTGTCGCGCGCGGTCAGGTCCGGGTTGAAGCCCACGCCGAGCTCGATGAAGGGCGATAGGCGGCCCTCGATGGCAAGGTCGCCGCTGTCGATCGCGTAGATGCCGGCGAGGCACTTGAGCAGGGTGGACTTGCCGCTTCCGTTACGCCCGACGATGCCGAAGAACTCGCCCTGCTTGACCTCGCACGAGACATCCTGCAGAGCTCGCAGCGTGTCGTGGCTGCGAGCCGCGAAGGGGTGCAGGGCGCGCTCCTTGAGTGTCGAGTACTTCTGATGCGGAAGGTGGAAGCCCTTGCTGACCCGCTCGACGGAGACCGCCGCGGGCGCCTGCTCCAAGAGGCGTAGCCGGCCCTCCGCCGTATGCGAGGCGGTGGCAGTCAAGCGGCCCGGAACGCTAGCGACTGCCGCAGGCGTTGTGGCCGCAGGCGTTCAGCCTTCTCGCCGTCAGACTGCCCAGGCATGGACGACAAGGTGAACCTCTCGGAGAAGCTGCGGCTCCTCGACAAGCCCTACAGCCCGGGCGTTGTCGGCTATCTGAACGACTACAAGCTGGTACTGGTGAAGGTCCAGGGCGAGTTCGTCTGGCACAAGCACGACGACACCGACGACTTCTTCCTGGTGTTGCGCGGGCGCCTCACCATCCAGCTGCGCGATCGCGACGTCGAGCTGGGCGAGGGAGAGATGTACGTGGTGCCGCGCGGCGTCGAGCACTGCCCGAAGGCCGACGAGGAGACCCACGTCCTGTTGATCGAGCCCAAGGGGACGGTCAACACCGGCGACGCGGGCGGTGAGCTGACGGCCGAAGAGGTGCGGATCTAGACCGGTGCGGTCTGGAACCGGGCCGAAGCGGGGTAGATTGCGCGCGAGAGTTCATGCTGCGTTATCCGTTGGTGGTTGCGGTGCTTGTCGCGGCTCTTGTCGCGCCCGCGCCAGTTGAAGCGGAGCGCCGGCCTCTCGTCGTGGTGATCGCATTCGATGAGTTTCCGGTGGACTCGCTCCTGCGTCCCGACGCTCGTATCGATTCGGTTCGCTATCCGGGGTTCGGTCGCTTGGCTCGTATCGCGACCTGGTTTCCGAACGCCTTTTCCGCCCACGACCGGACGACCTTCGCGCTGCCGGCGATGCTCGACGGTCGAAATCCCAGGCCCGGGAGCCGGCCAACGCGCGCCGACCATCCGCGCAACCTGTTCACTCTTATGGCGGCGAACGGGTACCAGGTGCTGGCAAACGAGCCCTTCACGAAACTCTGCCCACCGCTGATCTGCCCGGACGCACTCCTGGGCGGCCCCGGCCCCGCGCCGTTCTTTCTCTCCAAACGCGTGGCGCGCTTCCGGGCCACCGTGCGCTCAATCCGGCCCAGGCATCGGCCGCTGCTGGTCTTCCACCACCAGATCCTTCCGCACCAGCCATGGACGCTTCTGCCCTCCGGACGTCAGTACCAAGCCGAACCGGACCCGGGGGATCGCGGCTTGTCCGGCCCTCTTGGCTTTCACGACGCCTTCCTCACGAACCAAAATCAGCAACGCCATCTGCTGCAGGTCGGGTTCGTCGATCGCGAGGTCACGCAGGTGCTCGATCGCCTCGAACGCGTGCATCTGTTGAACCGCGCCCTGGTGGTCGTGACGGCGGATCACGGCATCGGTTTCGATGTGGGCACGTCTGACCGCCGTTCGATCAGCAGGGGGAACATCGCCGAGGTGGCCCCGGTGCCCTTGTTCGTCAAGGCGCCCGGGCAGCGGCAAGGGCGAACCGACCGCGACTATGTCTCCACCGTCGACGTCGTCCCCACGATCGCCGAAATCCTGCAGGTGGGACCGTTGTGGCCTATGAACGGTCGCTCCGCCTTCCGCCGTCGGGGCCGGCGCAGCGTCCGAATACCAAGGTCTGACTTCATCGGCCGGGTGTCAATCACACCCGCGGCCCTCGAGCGGGCGCGGGCGGCGAATCGTCGTCACAAGGCTCGGCTGTTTGGCACCGGGACGGACAGCTTGTTCCGCGCCGGCCGGCACAGAAGGCTTCTCGGACAGTCGCTGGCCGACTTCGCCGTTGGGCTCGGAGAGGTCAAGACCGTCGGCTTCACCTCCAGTTTCGCGTTTGATCCGTCCACCCTCCTCGCGCCGATCTGGTTCACGGGGCGCGTGGTGGGAACAGGCACCGATGCCGAGCGGGACCTGACGCTCACCCTCAACGGTCGCGTTGCGGCCGTCGGCAGGACGTTTCGGCTCCGGGGCAGCCAGGACGAGCGCTTCTCCCTGCTGGCGCCCGAATCCGCGCTGCAAGCGGGATCGAACGAGGCTGCCCTGTTCGAGGTGCATGGGGACCGCTTGCTGCGCCTCGAGCCCGCAGTCGACTGACTGCTCAGGAACCGGTCCGCAGTCCGCGTTGTACTACAGGCAGGGTGGAGGACCGGCCACCACATGAGACCGAGCTCGTCGCGCGGGCAAAGCGAGGCGGGCTCGATGCCTATGAGGAGATCGTGCGACGCCATCAGGGCATCGCGTTCAGGACGGCGTGGGTGATCACTGGCTCGGCTGCCGACGCCGAGGAGGCCACCCAGGACGCGTTCGTGAAGGCACACGCCGCCCTCGGCCGCTTTCGCGAGGGCGCACCGCTGCGGCCATGGCTGCTCACGATCGTCGCCAACGAGGCGCGCAACCGGCTCAAGTCCGCCGGGCGCCGTGAGCGGCTCGCGCTGCGCGTGGCCGAGGAGCGCCGTCCGGGTGGCGCGGTCCCGTCGCCCGAGACGGCGCTCCTCGACTCCGAGCGGCGTGACGAGCTGCTCGCCGCACTCGAGGGGCTGTCCGATGCAGACCGGCAGGCGATCGCCTGCCGCTATTTCCTCGACCTCTCCGAGGAGGAGACGGCCGCGGCGCTGGGCTGTGCGCGAGGCACCGTCAAGTCGCGTCTGTCGCGCGCCCTTGGAAGGCTGCGCGAGCGCATGGAGGTGGCCGGTGACTGAGCTCGAGCAGATGCTGACCCGGCTCGGCAGCGAGCTCGACTGGCCGCAGACGCCCGAGCTCGCGGCCCGCGTGACCCGGCGCCTCTCGGAACCCGAGCGCACGCGGAGGCGCGCCCCGGTCCTCTCCGGATTCAGGCGCTCGCTCGCCATCGCTCTCGTCCTGCTGCTCGTCGTGGCGGCCGCCGCTGTGGCCGCCGTGCCCAGCGTGCGCGACGCCGTCCTCGAGCTGTTCGGCCTCCAGGGCGCGACCGTCGAGCGGACCGCGACGCTCCCGACGCCGCCGCCCGATCGGCCCCTCGACCTCGGCAGCCGCATGTCCCTTGGAGACGCTGGAGCGCAGCTCGCCTTCGAGCCACTCGTGCCGTCCGAGGTCGGCGAGCCCGACGCGGTCTACGTGCGCAGGGGCGTGCCCGGCGGCGAGCTCTCGCTCGCCTATCGGGCGCGTCCCGGGCTGCCACGCGCGGGCAGCACGCGGCTGGGCCTGCTGCTGAGCGAGTTCCGCGGCGACCTGCAGCCCGAGTATCTGGGCAAGATCGCCGGCGAAGATACCGTCGCGGAACGCCTGCGCGTCGACGGCGAGCGAGCGATCTGGCTCGAGGGCGCGCCCCACTTCTTCTTTTACCGCGGCCCCGGCAACACCTTCGTCGAGCGCGAGCTCAGGCTGGCTCAGAACGTGCTGCTGCTCGAGCGAGGGCCGCTGCTCGTGCGCCTCGAGGGCGCCTTCAGCCGCGAGCGGGCTCTCCAGATCGCCCGCTCTCTTCGCTAGTCGCCGCGGCCGGCCGCGAGCCGGCGCAGCGGGATCAGGAACCAGATCGCGACAAAGGCGACGGCCGCGCCGATCGCGGCGGCGTAGACGGTCCCGCTCTTGTAGAGGAAGTCCGTGATGAACACGACCGCCCCGGTCATGGCCACTGCGAGCAGCGCAAGGCCGACGATGACGATCCGGTTGCCCGTCTGAACGATGTTGTCCTTGTCCTGCCGGCGGAACTCCAGGCGATGGTGGACGGTCGGCGCGATCAAGCAGATCGTGGACGCCGTGGTGGTCAACAGGGTCACGAAGTAGATCGTCTGCTGGAGGGTCGTGACCGTCGCAAAGCGCTGGTTGAACGGCACCACGAGCAGGAACGCGAACAGCACCTGCACACCTGGGAGCGCGACCCGCAGCTCGCCGAGCATCTCCTGCAGGTTGCGATCGATGCGCTCGTCTTCGCTCTCGTCGCGACCGGTCTCGGGATGTTCCGCCACCCGACTACGGTCCCCGGGCCGGTGAGAAATATGCGCCCTTGGGTACTGCTCAGTCGATGGCTGCCTGGGATGACGACGACTGGACCGGCGAGCCCCCGGAAGGCCGTCACGCGGCGTCGCGCGCCGACCCCGGCTTCTGGCGTCAGAACCGGGCGCCGCTCTCGATCACCGCGGCGGGCGTCGGCCTGGCGCTGATCATCCTGATCGTCGTCTGGATTCTCTAGGAGCGAGCCTCGGGCACGCGCCCGAGGTAGGAGTTGGTGAAGGGCACGAGATCCTGGCGCTCGTAGAAGCGCACGGCGTCCGCGTTGGTCGAGATGACCGCGACGCCCCAATGCTCAACGCCGTCACGGCGCAGCTCCTCGTGCATCCGAGCCAGGAGCGCCGAGCCCACTCCGCGCCCGCGGTGCTCCGGCAGGACGGCGAGCGTCTCGAGCTCCGCGATGGGACCTGTCTTCCAGGTCTCTTCCGGGCCGCGGATGTGAATCAGCGCATAGCCCACAGGGCGGTCTGCTTCCTCGGCGACGAGCACGAACGCCCCCGGTTCGGTGAGCCAGCCCTCATAGAGCTCGCGGCGAATCGGCCACGACTCCGCCCGAGTGGCGCCCAGCTCCTGTAGGTGAGGCGCGACCGCCGCGTGGTGCTCGCTCAACGACTCCCAGAGCGGCTGCAGATCGTCGATGCGCTCGGACCTGCCCCGGACAATCCGGATCACGCCGGCGCCCGCCGCGGGCGCCGGACGAGCTCGCCGCGGCAGTTGGGACAGACATGCTCCAGCGCGTCCGCGCAGTCGGCGCAGAACGTGCACTCATGCGAGCAGATCGTCGCGTCGTCGTCCCACTCGAGGCCCGCGCCGCAGTGCTCGCAGCTGGGGCGCATCTCGAGGCTCATTGCCCGGATGCTGCCAGAGTCAGAACGCGTACAGCTCGACGCCGTAGCC